>WJMC01000195.1 GCA_014728145.1 Candidatus Zixiibacteriota bacterium
GTAAATAATACCCTCGGTTGCGCCGGTAGCCAGAGCCCCGATCAGCATACCTTCGATGATGCTGTGGGGGTTGCCCTCCAGCAGGCTGCGGTCCATATAAGCCCCGGGGTCGCCCTCGTCGGCGTTGCAAATCAATACCTTACCTCCTTTGGAAGACTGCTTCGAAAGCAGTTCCCATTTCAGGCCGGTCGGGAAACCGGCACCGCCCCGCCCGCGCAGTCCGGAGGTCTTGACTGCCTCGACGACAGCTTCCGGTTCGGTGCTTTCATAGAGTTTGCAAAACGCCGTGTAACCGCCGTTGCGGATATAATTGAATATCCGAATCGGGTCGATCTTTTCACTTTTTGACAGCAAAACACGGTCTTGATGCTTGTAAAAGGGGATATCATCCTGCTTTTCGATCCTCTCACGGCTGACCGGGTCACGGTAGAGCAGATCCTCGACAACATCTCCATGCACTACGGATTCGATAATCCGCGGGATGTCTGCGGGATCTACACGCGGGTAGAATGTGCGCTGTGGCTCTACCAGAATTGATGGTTCAGTTTCGCAGAAACCGTGACAGCCGGTAACATTGAGGCCGATTTTACCGGTCAGGTTCTGCTGAATCAGAACCTTCTTTGCAATCCTGATCAGGTCATTGGAACCGCTGGCTTGACCGCATGTACCATTGGAAATTACCAACTGCGGTCTCGGGTCAAGGTCGCTCGATAACCTTTCGTGAAGGATCTTGAATTCTTCAATGGATCTCAGTTGCTGCATAGTTATTTCCTGATATTTTTAATGCACATTTTTCTATTTAAAAAGGGATATTACATCGTCACTCCGCTCAAATCCAGCATATGACCGCGGCATCCCTGGCGGGTGCAGATCTGCACCATTCCGCCTCCGCGCACTATCATCGGCACCATCGGCGCGCCACACTCGGAACACTCGGTGCTGCCGATCATCTCCGAATGACAGTAGGGGCAGAAAATATTCACAATTGCACCTTCGGGGATCTCATGCTTGGTTTTGGTATTATAACTGCCGTAGAGGCTCGAGAGCGCCAACCAGCCATGTTTCTGCTTGAATGAAACCGTTACTACCACCGCCGGATGACCGTCGATTTCGATATCCGGATTCATCAGGCTGTGATTGCAACGCGAACAGCTGACCTCGATCGGGAACACGCGCTCATCGCTTTCGACTTCGATGATATCCAGTCCGGTGCGCGCCTTATCCAGGATCGCTTTCACGTTGGATGGGCTGACTTTGGGGAAATAGTGGCCGTCGATCACCACCACCGGCCCGATCGCGCAGGCTCCCAGGCAGTTGACAACCTCCAATGTGAACATCTTGTCTTCAGTGGTCTCACCCGGTTTGATATTTAACTGTCTTTGAATCTCCTTGGCGATCGAGGGACCTCCCTTTACATGACAGGCAGTTCCCAGGCAGACCGATACCAGGTGCTGTCCGCGGGGAGTCAGGCTGAATGCCTTGTAGAAAGTCGCTACCCCATAAATATCCACCAAAGAGCGTCCGGTTTTTTCTGATAAATCTTCCAATTGTTCACGAGGCAGATAACCGTACTGGGCCTGGATAGTCTCCAGAAGCGAGATTATACTGCCCTTTCTGCCATCGTATTCTACCAGAATATCCGAGGCCTTTGAATCTTGCATAATCAACCTCCAGTAGTTGCGATCTATGTCTTAATCCTCGAATATAGAATTCAGAGGGGAGTACTGATTCGATTGCCAAAGAGTAACAAAACATTGTAACTATATTCACAAGCGTCGTCAAGCAGATTTCACTAATAATGCATCTTTAGTTGATTTATAAAGTACCTCTTAATTTGTACTTATCAGTCCTCGAAGAGTTGTTGACAGAAATCTGCGTGCAGCGCGCTGAAACGACCTCTTAACTTGATGATTTGACATATTTTGTGAAAAATATATCAATATAGTTACTAATGCTCTATATTTATTGAATACGGATTATGTTAGTGTACTGTTTGAGATGGAATCTCAATGCTCGAGTGTGTCTGTGCCTGTGCGATCATATTAAACGTGAAACCGGTGTGCGGCTATAGATTAAAGTCGGATCGATGTTTGAGGATAATCATTCCGAGTGGTGGAAGTGTCAGCGATACCGATTGATCGTGACCATGCATCGGATCTGGATGAGTTTGAACTCCACCGTAGTTGCCCTTATTGCTACCGTGATAGTAGCCGGCGTCACTGTTGAAGATCTCTTCCCAGTGTCCGAAATCCGGCAGACCGACACGGTAATTCTCATAGACCCGGGGTGTGAAATTGGCGACGATCACGAGTTTCTGCTCCAGATCGGTGGATTTACGCATGAAGCTGATGATACTTTTTTCCCAGTCATTGCTGTCAATCCACTGAAATCCCTCGAGATGGAAATCGATTTCATGGAGGGCCGATTCGTCTCTGTAAATTCTATTCAGGTCTTCGACCATCCGTCGTAAACCGTCATGAGGGGGATAGTCGAGAAGATGCCAGGCGACCGAGGAATCATGGTTCCATTCGCCGCATTGCCCGATTTCACCGCCCATGAAAAGTAATTTCTTGCCCGGGTGGGTGAATTGAATGCTCAGCAGAAGCCTGAGGTTGGCCATCTTCTGCCATTCATCACCGGGCATCTTGTCGAGAAGTGACCCCTTCCCATGGACCACTTCATCATGGGAGAGGGGAAGCATGAAATTTTCTGAAAATGCGTAACAGAGGCTGAAGGTCAGGTTATTATGATAGTACTTGCGGAAAACTGGATCTTTCGAGAAGTAATCCAGCGCATCATGCATCCATCCCATATTCCATTTCATCCCGAAACCGAGGCCTCCCAGGTAGACCGGACGGGTGACCATCGGCCACGCTGTGGATTCCTCCGCGATTGTCTGGACATCGGGAAAGTACTGGTAAACCGTTTGGTTGAACTTCTTGAGATATTCGACCGCCTCGATGTTTTCGTTGCCCCCATAACGGTTCGGGTACCATTCACCCTCCCTGCGGGAATAATCGAGATACAGCATGGAAGCAACCGCGTCGACACGCAGGCCGTCGATATGGTAAAGGTCGAGCCAGAAGATAGCATTGCTGATCAGGTAATTTCTGACCTCGTTGCGACCGTAGTTGAAGATCGCGCTTTTCCAATCCGGATGGTAGCCCAGGCGAGGATCAGCATGTTCATACAGATGAGTACCGTCGAAAAAGATCGGACCATGCTCATCCATCGGGAAATGGGCCGGGACGGTATCCATGATAACTCCGATTCCGGCCTGGTGAAGCCTGTCAACCAGGTACATGAAATCCTGCGGGGTACCATATCTGCTGGTGGGGGCGAAATATCCAATCGTCTGGTAACCCCAGGAACCGTAAAACGGGTGTTCCATAACCGGCATCATCTCGACATGGGTGAAATTCATCTTTTTAAGGTAATCGACCAGCTTTTCGGCCAACTCACGATAACTCAAAGAACGGTTCGCTTCTTCCGGAACTCTCATGAATGATCCGGTATGGATCTCATAGACCGACCAGGGAGCGTCGAGGCTGTTATGTCTGTGACGGCTGATCATCCAGTCATGGTCATTCCACTCATAATCTGTATCCCAGACGACAGAGGCTGTACGCGGGGACAGCTCCCAGAAACGTGCGAAGGGATCGGCCTTGTCCACCCTGTAATTGTTGAGACGGGAATGAATGTGGTACTTGTAAAGCTCACCGTGACCGACAGCCGGAATAAATCCCTCCCAGATTCCGGACTGATCCTGCCGTAGAATCAGCCTGTGGCTCTGGTTGTTCCAGTGATTGAAATTACCGATTACCGAGACCGATTCAGCATTGGGTGCCCAGACCGCGAAATATGTACCCTTTTGATTCTTGTGAGTGACTACATGGGAGCCCATCTTCTCGTACAGGCGGAAATGGTTGCCCTCACGGAAGAGGTAAATATCGTGGTCCGTGAATAGCGAGAATTTGCTAACTTTACTTACTTCCGTTCGGTCATCGAAACTCGATCCGTATTGATTATCCTTCAACCAGCTTCACTCCCCGGGTTTTAGATTTACCATGTCCAGTCAGCTTTTGGTATCCATTCAATGGCAATTCACTTGCCCTCAATGCAATTTAGCGCCTAACAGGTTACTATACATTATACTATATGGATCGGATAATTGCCGGAATTGCACAGGTGTTTATTTGAACAGGGATGAAGCGGCAGAGTTCCGTCAGATGCTTTATCTCTTAAATTGTCATCGTGGATGAAGAGCGACGATCTTTTCATGACAGATTGCGTTGTCGCTACGCTTCCCGCCATGACATGGACATGCGAGTCATCATTTTGACCGAGTTCCAGTCTGTGATTGAGAGCGAGCGGAGAAATCTCAATCATCGGTTTTTTCTATGGCAGGTAACAATCTTGCCCGCATCCGCCGGGATATTATTCGTTTTTTATCAGCAATCCGGTTCGCCATCGCCATCCGTGTCACAGGGAGCGTTGCCACCCGCAAAGGCATAGTTGATGATATATACAGCGTCGGAGACATCCACGCCAACATCGCAGTTAGCATCACCGGCCTCCTCAGGATCAGGAGCCGGTCCACCCGCGAAAGCGTAGTTGATGATATATACAGCATCGGAGACATCGACAATATCATCGGAGTTGGCATCTCCGCACATGACCGGTCCGGGCAAAATATAAAAACTGAAAAACCCCTCCGGCGCGCCACGGGGCAACTGCTCACACCGTCCGGTTGAATCACCGGCCTGGAAATAATACTCTATGACAACACCGTCGTCATGGGCGGGAATCGATGCGGAAAATGAATCGACCGCAACCTCTTCCAGGTAAACAGAATCCCACTCGATTTCAAACTGCTTGCGCCATTTGATCTGCAAATCCTGCGGAACCAGTCCGGCCTCGCTCATGTCGTCGATAAAAACAGTCAGGCTGAACCCGCTGTCGCTTTCAACCAGAGAATCGGGGGAATCATGGGCGATCCGAAGCATGTCCCGATCGAAGATTGCCATCGTTCTGCAATGCAGGGCGTCGTAGTAATACCAATTGGCATAATAAAAGCCGATCACCTCATAACCGGGCATCGCCTCACGGTATGTCTGCAACGCCGACGAATCCGAATCGATATTGAACATCGGGACCAGGACTTTTTTGTTCAATATCAGCGAATTAGTATAGGCCGCTGTCGAATTGCCATTATAAGAACCGCAGTAGATCCGTACGATCTCATACGGGTTGCCATAGCAGGTCGTAAAGCTTTCAAATTCGGCCACCAGCCGATCCATACGCCATTTTTCGGGATGCCATGCCGGCAATTCCTGGATCAGGACGGTTTCCTCATCGAGCAGTTTTGCCGAACAGTCGATATGCTGGATGCCGTAGTCCTCAGTATTGCTGAGGATGTGATAATCGGTCAGGCCGGCGTAGTCTTCGAGAAGATCTAAGAAATCGTTTTCGGTCATAAGAGAAGAGTTTTCATCGATCATCTGCCGGGTGGAAAAGGCGGTGCCGTGCCCATCGACCATAATATTGCCTCCGGTCAGGTATGCCGGAAGCGCCAGAAGCGAACAGGCCAGTTCCTGCGCAAGCACGCCATTGACCAGGTCGTCCTCCTCGTAGCCCTTTGACTTATAGTATGCTGACCTGAAATCATCTTTGCCCGGAACCCAGGGGTAGCCGTCAAAAATCGGATCCATGATCGTCCATTCGCCTTCGGAGGTGAAGACCGAATGGGGTCCCCAGTCACGGGTCCAGTGGGAGTATGTGTCAGCCCGGATGAAATGACAGTGGTCGAGATTGACTCCCCAGGACTGGAAGTTATTGATAGCCTGATTCTCCTGGGATTGATTCTCGACCAGTACATACAGGCTGTCGTCTTTAGCCAGCTCTACCACCAGCGCGACAGGGATACCGATCGGCCAGCGGATCAGAGTGCCCAATGCCGGTTCCCATTCAGCGCACATCCTGGCAGAATTGAGGTCGTTCGAGTTGTGCAGTGGTTGCTCTGCCGGACAGTCGCCCGTCAGGCCAAATAGTATGACCATGAAAATAGCCGCCATGAAACACAGCCGGAAAGGCCTGTTAAAATCTTTCTTGATTTGTCCGGTTATCATCGCTAAGCCTGTATTAAAAACGTGCAAGTATATTCCGGAAGCAATATAGCTAAAAACGTGGATTTGTAAAGAACAAGTAAGACAGCGACACCGTGAAAATAGGAGTCCGTCTGCTTCTATTGAGAAGCCGAGATGTGCTGTTGAACAATACAATCAGAACATGAAGTTACATGGGTTTAAGAGTTTGAGTTTGTTGTAAGAGGAATCCAGTTATTGACAGACAAAAAATAGCGGGGGCTGGATTTGAACCAGCGACCTTCGGGTTATGAGCCCGACGAGCTACCAGACTGCTCCACCCCGCATCGAAGTCATCAAATATATAAGTTTAATCTGTCCTGTCAAGCAATCATATTAATATAACCCAA
>WJMC01000196.1 GCA_014728145.1 Candidatus Zixiibacteriota bacterium
ACCCCGGTCAAAGGGGGTATCCGTTACAGCCTGGATGTCAACGAGGACGAGGTTATGGCGCTGGCTTCGCTGATGACCTACAAATGCGCGATCGTCTCTGTCCCGTTCGGAGGCGGAAAAGGCGGTATCAAGATAGACCGTCGCCAATATTCGCAATCCGAACTGGAGCGAATCACCCGTCGCTACACCTACGAACTTGTCAAAAAGAATTTCATAGGCCCCGGTATCGATGTCCCGGCTCCGGACTACGGCACCGGCCAGCAGGAGATGGCCTGGATCGGCGACACTTACCGGGCATTAACCGACGAACCGCTCGAATTTTCCGCCTGTGTAACCGGTAAACCGATCACCCAGGGCGGTGTGATGGGACGTGTCGAGGCGACCGGACGGGGTGTCTTCTTTGGAGTGCGTGAAGCCTGCTCCAACGCTCATGATATGAAGAAACTCGGGCTGTCGTTTGGGCTGATCGACAAGACAGTCGTCGTGCAGGGGCTCGGCAATGTCGGCTACCATGCCGCCAAATTCCTGCACGAGGGCGGGTGCAGAATTATCGGATTGGCTGAATATGAAGGCGCTATTTATAACCCGGATGGGTTCGATGTCGATAAAGTCGTGGCCCACCGCAAGGAAACCGGCTCCATTTTGGATTTCCCGGGCGCCCGGAATATAGCCAAGACATCCGACGCGCTCGAATTGGAATGCGATATCCTTGTCCCGGCCGCCCTCGAAAACCAGATCGTCGAGGAAAACGCACCTCGTGTCAAAGCCAAAATCATTGCCGAGGCGGCCAACGGTCCAGTCTCGGTGGCTGCCAGCGAGATTCTCAATCAAAAAGGAGCTATGATCATACCCGACACCTTCCTTAACGCCGGCGGTGTGACTGTATCTTATTTTGAATGGCTTAAAAATCTCTCGCACGTGCGTTTCGGCCGGATGGGCAAGCGTTTCGAGGAAACCACACAGAAACGAATCCTGATGGCGATCGAGGAAGCGACCGGCAAGCGTTTCAGCGATGCCGAGATGCATAACCTGCTCCATGGCGCTGACGAGGAAGATCTGGTCAATTCCGGACTGGAGGACACGATGATCAACTCCTACGCTCGTATCCGCCAGGTAAAAGAAGAATTAGGGGATAAAATCGACCTGCGGACCGCTTCGTTTATAGTGGCTATAAAGAGAATTGCCAAGGCCTATATGGAACTGGGTATTTTCCCGTAAATTTGTTTTAGGCAAAGTGCCGGAAGCTGTGAACATATGCAGATTCCGGCTTTGTTTATTCATAATGGATTGCAGGAAGTCAAACACAACAAGCGCACACAATCCACGAGTGGAACCAATCCCGGACTCCACTGTTTTATTAATGGACCGGGAAAAATCGGTTTCATACCGAACCCGGTTTTGTGTATCTGCTGATAGCAGGAGCTGTTGTGACAATCAAAATCGGAAATCTGACTCTTCTGCTGGCACTGGTTATTTTCGGCTATGCCTGCGAGGCGGAAGGGCAAACGCACAAGGAGGGCATCGACTCCGTGGAACTGGATAAATTTCTGGAAGGCAGTACTGACGCTCCCGAATTTCCCGACGGTTTGACATGGTTCAATGTCGAAAAGCCATTGAGCCTCAAGAAACTCGAGGGCAAGCTGGTTCTTCTCGATTTCTGGACATTCTGTTGCATCAATTGCATGCATGTTCTCCCGGACCTGAAAAAACTGGAACGCAAATACGATCAGGAACTGGTCGTGGTCGGCGTGCACTCCGCGAAATTTACCAATGAACTTGAATCGGAGGCGATCCGCCAGGCGGTTCTGCGCTACGAGATCGAACATCCGGTGGTAAATGACCGTGACTTCCAGATCTGGAGCAGTTACGGTGTCAGTGCCTGGCCGTCATTTGTGCTCATTAACCCGAAAGGTAAAATTATCGGGGTCCATGCCGGTGAAGGCATCTATGAACCTTTCGACCGAATTATCGGACGGGCGGTCGATTACTTTGAAAAGAGCGGTGATCTCAAACCGTCTCCGCTCGAACTCGACCTGGAACGCAATGATCTGCCCAATACACTTCTGTCATTTCCGGGCAAGGTCAAATCAAACAGCTCTTCACACAGACTGATCATCACCGATTCAAATAATGACCGTATAATCGTGACCGATCTGGAGGGCCGGGTGCTGGAGATCATCGGCTCCGGTAAAAACGGAAACCGTGACGGATCATTTGAACAGGCCGAATTCAACCATCCCCAGGGGACATTCCTCGATGGGGATCTGCTGTACATAGCCGATACAGAAAACCATGCCGTCCGCCGAGCGGACCTGAACAAGCGCGAAGTCGAGACGGTTTTGGGATGCGGCCGCCAGGCACGTTTGTTTTCAGAGATAGATTCAGCCGACGCGACCTGCCTAAATTCCCCCTGGGACCTGCTGGTGAATGAAGATAAATTATATATCGCCATGGCTGGATCTCACCAGATCTGGGTAGCCGACCCGGATCAAAACAGCGCCGTCCCCTATGCCGGTTCCGGGCGCGAGGCAAGAATCGATGCCCGCCTGCAAAATGCTGCCCTGGCCCAGCCGAGCGGGATAGTCAGCGACGGCAACCTGCTGTATTTTGCCGACAGCGAGACCAGCTCGATTCGCACAGCAGAACTCCCCCCCGGCGATTCGGTCAAGACTTTGATCGGAGAGGACCTCTTCGACTACGGCGACATCGACGGTCATGCCGACTCAGCCCGCCTGCAACATCCACTGGGAGTAGCGCTTCACGACGGCAAAATCTATATCGCCGACACCTATAATTCCAAGATCAAGGTGATCGATCCGGAGGAGATGACTTCTCTTACATACGCCGGAAGCGACGTTCCGGGTTTTGAAGACGGCGCCCTGCACGAAGCCAAGTTCAATGAGCCGGGCGGTTTAACCGTAATCGACGGCAGAATCTACGTCGCCGATATGAACAACCATGCTATCCGGGTGATCGACATGAAAACTGAAACTGTCAGCACTCTCAGGCTCACTGGACTGAACAAGATGACTACCGCCCATGCGGAAAACACATCAATAGCCCGTCAAATCGAATTACCTGAAATGGAGTTTAAGGCCGGAAAAACCAGCCTGAAGTTTAAAATCAATCTTCCTGAAGGCTATGAATTGATCGAACAGGCACCACAGACGATCAACCTGAAGTCGGCCGATCGAGAAGTGCTCAGTTTTGATGATGGCAAAGAGAGCTATGAATTCGAGATAAATGGCCAGCCGGTCAATGTTGTGGCCGTGACCAGGGAAGGCATGACTGAACTATCGATGGAAGCTCTATTCTATTTCTGTAAGAAAGAATCCGGACTCTGCCTGGTCGACAATCTGCAAATAAAATTGCCGGTCACCATTGACGGCGCCGGCAAATCTGAAATCGAAATCCCGGTAGATATCGAAGCTAAGCTTTAATCAGCGCTCTTCTTTGAAAAGCACATGCTTGCGCAGGACCGGGTCGTATTTTTTGAACTGCAGTCGATCCGGATCGTTGCGGCGGTTCTTAAACGTATGGTAGACATACGGACTCTCTGTGCTCTTCATCTTGATATGCATGCGAATATCTTTTTTCTTCTTGGCCATATCTATATCCTCATTTCAAATCGTTTTCAAATCTCTAATCTTAAATCGGCGCAATTACTCACAATTTTACAGCCGACTGTAAGAACCGAATTAATTTATAACAGAATCCCGATCTGTCAAGCAGGTTTTTGCTTTTGGAACTGCTTTTAAACCATTATCTCTTACAGGACAGTTATTTCCGGTGAACGATGTACTAAAATTTGTAATTTTACTGAACGCGGTTGAACTATCGTCGTTCTACATAGTAGAAATATATGTCCGGGATAAATTATAATTCTTAAATTCAAATCCTTTGCAGGGGAGGCAACCGCTATGAAAGCCAGTATTTATTTAGCGGCTTTTATTCTGCTGGCAGGCATGACAATCATCTATTGCAGTGACAACTCCAATAAAAGCACCGATCCGATCGAACCACCGCAGTTGAGCGCAACAGAACTGTCGCTTCTCGAATCTTCCAACAGTTTCGCGTTCGATATATTCAAAGAACTGGTAGCTCAGGAGGAGGATACCAACATCTTTATTTCTCCCTTGAGTATGTCCTACGCTCTGACTATGACCTATAACGGGGCCGATGGCCAGACTGAGGAGGCTATGAAAACCGTCCTCGGCCTGGGCGATTACAGCCGGGAGAAAATCAACCAGTCTTTTAAATCTTTGACTGCCACGCTTCTGACACTGGACCCATCCCTGATCGTAGAACTGGCCAACTCGATCTGGTACCGCAACGCTTTCGAAGTCGAACAGGAATTCATCGATATCAACCAGGAATATTTTGACGCCGAGGTATTGCCGAAAGACTTCAATTCCAACCAGGCCTGTAACGATATCAACGGCTGGATCGAGGACAAGACCAACGAAAAGATCCAGGATATAATCGATTGCCCGATCGATCCGATGACTATCATGTTTTTGATCAACGCGATCTATTTCAAGGGCAACTGGACCGTGGAGTTCAACCCGGAGGAAACTTCTCCCGGTATATTTTACTCTCCCGGCGGTGAAGTACAATGCGATATGATGAACCGCTATGACGAGATATCTCATCTCTTTACCGATAAGTTCAAGGCGGTCAATCTGCCCTATGGCGATGAGCTCTTCAGTATGACCATGTTTTTGCCAAAGAAAAGTAATTCGGTCGATCAGTTCATCGCTGAATTGACCGAGGACAAATTCAACAACTGGCTGAGCGAGTTTGAGATAGATTCGGTCGATCTGTATCTTCCCAAATTCAAGTTCAAATACGATAAAAGGCTCAAAGAAGTCCTGACCAATATGGGCATGGCAATCGCGTTTCAGGGTAATGCCGATTTTTCAGGTATCAACCCCACAGCCGACTTGTATATCAACGATGTGATCCACGGCAGTTTCGTGCAAGTCGATGAAAAAGGTACCGAAGCGGCCGCGGTGACCATAGTTGAAATCAGATATACTTCTGGACCGAGAAATTACATACGGGTTGATCGTCCCTTCGTTTTCGTGATTCACGAGAAGACTACCGGCGCTATCCTGTTCATGGGCAAAGTGATAAATCCGATCTGGCAGGATTCTTAAATATTCGGAGAATTTTAAACCCGCCTGAGAAAGGCGGGTTTTTTTATATCCCGGGAATAACAGCCCTGACTGTGTGTAGATTAACCGAAAGTAAATCAGAAAACGGAGGAGAATAATATGAAATCGAGATACCTGATTGCAGTGCTTTCCATGGTCACTATATCCCTCATGGCAACAGCCAGCCTGTCCTCTGAGCCGTCAAAGATACCCGAAGAAACGCTTTACCGCAACGAGCTGGCCCGGTCTATAAACAGTTTCTCGTTCGCAACCTTCAAAAAGATGTGCGCTTCCGAGCGGGGCAACCTGTTCATTTCCCCCCTGAGCATTTCCTACGCCCTGGGGATGACCTTCAACGGTGCATCAGGGAGTACCCGCTCCGAGATGAAGGATGTGCTCATGTATTCCGAACTCAGCGACGCCGAACTCAACATGGGCTACATGGCGCTGATACGTTACCTCGAAAACCTCGATCCGGATGTCAGGCTGGCAATCGCCAACTCGATCTGGTACAACTCCGACTTCACTCTAAAACAGGAATTCATCCAGCAGAATAAACAGGCTTTCGAGGCCGAAATCGACGGGCTCGATTTTTCCAGGCCGTCATCTGTCGATCGAATAAACGACTGGGTGGCGGATAATACCAACGGTAAGATCGAACAAATCGTCAGCCCGCCCCTGAGTCCTGATATGGTCCTGTTTCTGATCAACGCGGTCTACTTTAACGGCACCTGGCAAGAGAAATTCGATCCCGCCCGTACACGCGAGGAACCCTTCTACCTGGCTGACGGCGATACTCTCAGGTGGAAGATGATGAACCAGACGGTCGACCATGGCTACCTGCTGGGCGACACTTACCAGTCGGTCGATCTTGGTTACGGCGACGGCAATTATCGTATGGCACTATTCGTACCGCACGACACGGTCGCTGTTGGATCATTTGTCGCTGATTTCAACCAGGACTTCTGGCAGAACTGGCTGTCCGGCAGGGATCACGGTGAAGTGATCCTGACTCTGCCCCGTATCAAGCTGAGCTACTCAAAAATCCTCAATGACATATTGATCGCGATGGGTATAGAGCGAGCGTTTTCGGCGCAGATGGCGGAGTTCGATAAGATCAGCAACCAGGATATCTTCATCGACCAGGTCCTGCATAAGACTTTCGTGCAGGTCGATGAGAAAGGCACCGAGGCGGCCGCGGCGACTTCGGTCGGGATGGCTCTGTCGGCGGCCCCGATGAACAAGCCGGTCACGATCCGTGTCGACCGTCCCTATGTTTTCACTATCTACGAAGTCGAAACCGAAACGATCCTGTTCATGGGCAAGGTCATGCAACCGGTATGGGAAGAATGATCCAACCACATAATAAAACCGCCGGGTAATTTTCCCGGCGGCTACATATAATTATTAAGTACGTTCAACATAATTATGAAAAATCAGCTTATGCCATCTCGATCACCTTTTTGACCAGTTTTTCAATCCCGACAGCAACTTCTGAAATCCGCTGTCCAAGCATATAGGCCGGGGTCGAGACGATCTTGTTGTCTTCATCAACAGCAATTTCGCTCACTTCCCTGGCGACCGGCTCAGCATTCATCGCCTTGAGAGCATCCATAGTACCCTGGTCG
>WJMC01000197.1 GCA_014728145.1 Candidatus Zixiibacteriota bacterium
ACAGCCGCGTCAGGCATGGCGCCACGGATTTTAAAGCAGGAAGCAATAGCTAACAATCTGGCCAATGTCAACACTCCCGGGTACAAGCGTGAATCGGTCTTTCTTCAGCAGTTGACCGCCGCGCAGGCCAGGGCCCGCAAAACCGAATTCGAATGGCAGATACCCATGGTAGACCAAATTTACACTGACTATTCCAGGGGCTCCCTGGAGCATACCGGTAACCCGCTCAATGTCGCCATAGACGGCGACGGTTTCTTTGTGGTACAGACTCCCGAAGGTGAGGCGTACACCCGTAGCGGCAGTTTCCATGTCGACTCTGAGGGACGCCTGGTGACAGCCGACAACCTCCCGGTTTTATGCGATGCGGGTGAGATCGTTGTCAGCGACGAAAACCGCGATGTGAAGATCGCGATCGATGGCAATATCACTATCGGCGACCAGGAACTGGGACGACTCCGGGTTGCTGATTTCGAAAAACCGTACAAACTTGAAAAAATCGCCGGCGGGCTGTTCAAGGAAACCGAGGAAAGCGTACCGATCGATATCGAGTTCACTTATGTACGCCAGGGATACCTCGAGAAAGCGAATGTCGATGTTATTCGCGAGATGGTCGATATGATCGACTCATATCGTAATTACGAATCCGACCAGCGGGCGATCCAGTTGATCGACGAGACACTGGCCCGCACAGTCAACGAGGTCGGTAAGGTCAAGTAAACATAGGAGGAGATTCATGATAAAGTCACTGAGAACGGCCGCCAGCGGCATGAGTGCACAACAGCTCAATGTCGATAATATCGCCAACAACCTGGCTAACGTAAACACGACCGGTTTCAAAAAAGCTAAAGTGGAATTTCAGGATGTGCTCTACCAGCGCATCAAGCAGGCCGGTGTGGCCAATGCCACCGGCGAAACCGTTCCGACCAACCTCGAGGTGGGTTACGGTGTCAAACCGGTTGCCACCACCCGCCAGTTCAAGATGGGTGAGATTCAGGCTACCGAGAATCCGCTCGATTTGGTGATCGAAGGGGATGGCTTCTTCCAGGTAACAATGCCGGACGGCACGCAGGCGTATACTCGCGACGGTTCGTTCAAGGTCAATGCAGATGGCCGTATCACTACATCCGACGGTTATTACCTGTATCCTGAAATCACCATCCCGGAAGATGCCGAGTCGATTTCATTTATGGCTGATGGCACGGTTTCTGTCATGCTCAACGGCCAGACTGATCCTTCTGAAATCGGTCAGCTCGAACTGGCCAGATTCATCAACCCGGCAGGTCTTTCAGCCATGGGCCATAACCTTTACAAGCCGACCGGGGCTTCCGGTGACGCCATCACCGCTGTACCGTCTGAAGAGGGCATGGGCAATATCCTTCAGGGGTACCTGGAACTCTCGAATGTCGATATCGTCAATGAAATGGTCAACATGATCATCGCCCAGCGAGCCTACGAGATCAACTCCAAGGCTATCTCGACATCCGACGAAATGTCACAGATCGCTAATAACCTGAAGCGTTAAACGGACTGATTGATGTCATGAAGACAAAATTTGGAATAGGAATACTTTTCATTTCATTGCTCCTTTCGACCGGCCTGGCCCGAGGGGGGACCATAGCCGATCGAATTACAGAGCATATCATCGAAACATTCGATTTCAATCCGAAGACCACCGAGATTATCGTCCGTCCGGAAATCGATACGATTTTTATTCCGGACTCGGTCGATGTGATCGTCAGTTGCCGTGAATATCCGGAACCGAGTGGACATTTTCCCCTCAAGGTGATCCTGCAACAGCCCAATGGTGCTTTGCGGACAATGTCGACAGCGGTCGATGTATTGTTTTACCGCGATGTGCTGGTGGCCAACCGCAGGGTAAAATCACGCCAGCCACTTTCCGAAAGCGATTTTGATATCGAGCGAGTCGAGATCAACAGCCTCGTTCGCACGCCTGTGGATAGCTACGATCGCATCAAGGGGATGCGCAGTTCACGGACCATCTCCGCCGGACGAGTGCTGACCGAGAACATGCTCGAGCCTGAGCCGGTCGTCAAACGGGGCGAACGGGTCAGGATCCTGTTCAAGTCGGGGACACTGACGGTAGAATCTTATGGCACCGCGAAACGCGACGCGATTGAGGGAGAGACGGTCGAGGTTGAAAACAATGCCAGCGGAAAAAAAATATACGGCCGTGCCGTGGAAGGCGGTGTGGTACTGGTGGAGAATTGATATGCGTAGACTCTGGATATTATTTCTGATTTTACTGGCACTCCTGCTGTTGCCGTATTCGCTTAAAGCTTCTGGATTCGAGGCTTCGACGGCTTCGTTGTTCTCCGATATCCGGGCTAATCAGATCGGCGATATAATAACAGTGAATATTTACGAAAACGCGCAGGCTACCGCCCAGAATCAAACCAAGGCGGATAAAACGGCCCAGCATGAACTCAACGCCGGCCCTGGAGTCGGTTCGTTCGATTTTATTCCGCTCTTCGGTGTATCCGGCGAAAATACCTCCACCTACGACGGCAAGGGGCAACAGATTCGTTCCAATAACCTGCGGGCAAGGATGACCGTGAGGGTGGTGGCGATTCGTCCCAACGGCGACCTGGTGGTCGAAGGCAGTCGAGTGATTGGTCTGAACAGTGATAAAGAGGTTCTGACCTTGACCGGCATAATTCGTTCGCAGGATATAAATTCCGACAATTCGGTGGATTCATACAACCTGGCCGATGCACAGATCACATACCAGGGTAAAGGCGCGGCCTCAACCGCAGGGCGCCCAGGCATATTGACGAGAGTATTAAACTTTGTCTTTTAGGTAAAAAATGGGAATTAAATTAAAAGCTGTTTCAGTCCTGATGACCATGCTCCTGATGCTCGGAAGCATGACTCCGCTTTC
>WJMC01000198.1 GCA_014728145.1 Candidatus Zixiibacteriota bacterium
ATAGATTCATCAAAAGTGCTTTCAGGTGTGGATTTTCCAAAGAATTGACGAGATCGGTAAACTCCTGCTTGAGGTCTTCGAGTGGTCGTGATGAAGCCCGTTTCAGGTTTGCGAGATCGAATTCACCGGCATGAGCGGATCGGATCCTCTCAACTGTCAGTTGCGGACGCCCCCGAAAAGATCCAACCAGACCCTGCACCTTGACCACTTCAGCATCATCGAGTGCTGTTTTAATGGTCTCCGCCTGATCCCAGAGGACGGCATCGATTGAGCCCGTGCGATCCCCCAAAAGCAGCACCAGACGGCTTCCGCCCTCATGTACTTTCAACTCCATTTGCTTAAGCAGGAAAAAATCGGTGATTCGTTCCCCGCTTTTGAAATCCCTTATCAATTCAATGACCTCCATAAGCAATCTAAAAATCTGATACGTCAACAGCAAGGAAAATAGTTGCTGTCAGAGGGTAAACAGGTTACTTTCATCCCATGCGCATTTTGAGCCGATATATCCTGCGCGAACACATCGGTCCGATCCTCTTCGCACTGGTGATCACACTGTTCGTACTGATCGTCGATTTTATCCCCTCCATTGTGGAACTGATCATCGGCAAGAGCCTGGATGTCTTCACAGTCCTGTGGGTATTTACGCTGAACCTGGCCTGGATGCTGGTGCTTGCGGTCCCGATGGCGGTTTTGATTGCAACTTTGATGGCTTTCGGCAGGCTGTCCTCGGACTTCGAAATCCTGGCCATGAAAACCTCCGGAATCAATGTCCTGCGCATGATCTACCCGGTTTTGATGGCTTCACTGATCCTGGCGGGCGGTTTGGTGTGGTTCAACAATGCAATCCTTCCGGAGGCGAACCACAAGGCACGAGTGCTGATGGGTGATATTCGTGTAATGCGACCGACTCTCTCGATCAAAAGCAATATCTTCATCAACGACATCCCGGGCTACTTCATCCTGATCGGTGATGTCGACCACGAGACAGCACGTATACGTGACGTCCTGATCTATGACCAGCGTTCTCGCAATGTCAGCCGGACAATCACAGCCGATCGCGGTTATCTGGAGTTTTTAGAGGGCGGGCAGGTGCTCTCGTTCGAACTCGAGGATGGCGAAATCTACGAGGAGGATGCCGGCTACCAGGCCAGCTATCGACGCGTGGCTTTCAAAAAGCAGCTTTTTAATATCCGCGACATGAACCGTGAACTGCGGGTCACGGAATCTTCACATCGAAGCGACCGGGAGATGTCGACTACTATGATGCTTGAACAAACCGATGCCCTTCGTGAAAATATTGAGAATTTCAAAGAAGAAATCGACCGGGTGCTTTTAAAACATCTCGATCCGCATCGTGTCACCCGTGGCGACACGATGTCTGCCGACTACAGCAGGGAAGAACAACTTTCCCTGGTATATGTTCTGGAAGCTATCAAGAACCTGCGCAACACCCGCAACCTGATCAGCAACAACCTGCGTAAAATCGATCAGCTTCAAAAATCGATTAACGTTTACCTCCTGGAAGTCCACAAGAAATTCTCTATACCGACCGCCTGTGTGGTGTTCGTACTGATCGGTGCGCCGTTGGGGATACTGGCAAGACGGGGCGGATTCGGTACTGCAATCGGAATTTCAGTCGGGCTGTTCATGGTCTACTGGGCTTTTTTGATCGGAGGAGAGGAACTCTCCGACCGGGGATTTGTCTCGCCGGTCTTGTCGATGTGGATGCCGAATATCCTGATCGGCGCAGTGGGGTTGATGCTTTTCCAGTGGGTAATCACCGAACGCTCACCGCTGGCGTTTATGGGCGGTTTACGTAACACCCGCCTGTGGATAAGGTTTATGAACACAGTGGAGAAGGCTCTGCACTTCTTCAAGGGTGAAATGATCGATAAAAAACACAAACCACGAACTCGCTCGGACTGGATCAAAAAGATACGCTTAATCCGCATCCTGGACAATTACCTGCTGATGAAATTCGTGCGGGCTTTTGTATTATCGCTGGTGGTTTTTATATTGATCATGCATCTGGTGCATCTGATTGAACATCTCGATACTTACATCGACCGCAAGGCCGGTTTTAAGAGTATTGTCATGTTCTACGTCTATTTCACACCCTTTATCGTTATTTTGACAACGCCGGTGGCGACACTTTTGGGAGCGATCTTCACGGTCGGTCTGATGGCGCGCGGAAATGAAATCCTGGCGATCAAGGCCTCGGGGGTCTCGCTCTGGCGGGTGGCATTACCACTTCTTATAGCAGGAATGGTTATTTCCATTCTGTCTTTTGTAGCATCCGATAAACTGCTTCCCTACACCAACCAGAGAAAATCTGAGATTCGCTACGGGGACATAGAAAACCTGCCCGACTTTCGCAGTGAGTATTACAGCAATTTCCATCGCCGTGGAGAGCAAGGCCGGATCTTCAACTTCCGCCTTTACAGCCCACAGCAAAAAATGGGAAAAGATGCAGAGATTCACACCTATCAGGAAAACCGCCTGGTAGAATTAATAGAGGCCAAAGAATTGTCATGGAAAGATTCGATCTGGGTCGCCTACGACGGTACAAAAACAATCTTTTCTGATATAGACAAGCCTCAAACTCAGGATTCTCTGGTCAGTTTTGACACCCTTTTCCTGCCGGCTTTGACTGAACATCCAACCCGTTTTGCCCGACGGCAGATCGATCCTCGAGATTTCGGCTACGACCAGTCGATATCAGATTTGAAACAGGAGATCGAAAACAAACGCAAAAACGGCATTGATCCCACACCCGAACGGGTTTACCTTATGTTTAAGTATTCATTGCCCCTGACCAGCTTTATCATCATCCTGATTGCTGTTCCTCTGGCATCAGATCCACGGCGGGGTTCACCCGCGATCGGATTCGCTTTCGCGATCGGAATATCATTTGCCTATATGGTCATCTTCGAGGTGTTCCGCACACTCGGGACATCGGGTAAAATTCCTCCCGCATTTGCGGCATGGTCGATCAACGTCATCTTCTTTTTGATCGGCCTTTACATGATGTTCAGGGCACGCAAATAAAAAACCCCGCGATGCCGGCGGGGCTTAAAATCAAGAAATAGTGATATCAGGTACCCATCTTCCAGGAGGCCAGGTATTCCTTCTGCTGGGCTGTCAGCCTGTCGATCGAGACCTGCATAGATTTCAATTTCAACTCGGCGATCCGGGCGTCGATCTTCTCCGGAACTGTATAAACCTGGTTTTCCATTTTGCTGGCGTTTTTCCTGAGATACTCGACAGACAGTGACTGGTTGGCAAAAGACATGTCCATAACCATAGCAGGATGACCCTCGGCACAGGAGAGGTTGACCAGCCGTCCCTCGGCCAGTACATTGATACGGCGATTGGCTGTAATCTGGTACTCATTGACGAAAGGCCTGACCGGGCGCACTTTTTTAGCTATCTTTTTTAAACCGTCAAGGTCCAGTTCTACATTGAAGTGCCCGGAGTTGGCTACCACTGCCCCGTCTTTCATTTTCTTAAAATGTTCCGGCCTGATAACCGCGATATTGCCTGTGACCGTGATGAAGATATCACCGACAGAAGCCGCCTTCGACATCGGCATTACCTGAAAACCGTCCATGGCCGCCTCGATAGCTTTGAGCGGGTCAACTTCGGTCACAATGACATTGGCACCCAGGCCCTTGGCACGAGTTGCCAGTCCGCGACCGCACCATCCATACCCGGCCACCACCACGGTTGAGCCGGCAATCAGGTAATTGGTCGCCCGCAGGATGCCATCAAGCGTGGATTGCCCGGTACCGTAGCGATTGTCGAAGAAGTGCTTGGTCTTGGAGTCGTTGACTGCGATTACCGGATAGGCGAGTTCACCTTCCTTCTGCATACTGCGCAGGCGGATCACGCCCGTCGTCGTTTCCTCGGTACCGCCGATAATATCCTTGAGGTATTTACGCATATTCTCATGAAGGGTATATACCAGATCACAGCCGTCATCCATGGTAACATTCAGACCCGGCCTGAGAGTCGCCTTGATATGCTGATAATACTTGGTCTTGTTGGCCCCGGTAATGGCAAAGACCGAAATCTTGTCATGTTTAACCAGCGAGGCGGCCACATCATCCTGGGTAGAGAGAGGGTTGGATGCGCAGAGATAAACTTCGGCTCCACCCGCTTTGAGCGTACGCGCCAGGTTCGCTGTCTCGGAGGTGACATGCAGACAGGCGGCGATCTTCAGCCCTTTTAGTGGTTTTTCCTTTTTGAAACGCTTCTCCACCAAAGCCAGCACCGGCATGAACCTTCCGGCCCATTCGATTTTCTTTTTTCCACTGTCGGCCAGCTTGAGCGACTTGATATCATATTTCATCTATTCTCCTTTATGCTATACATCACGTGCCAGGTCTTTGGCGATATCGGTTCTCTCCCAGGTAAACTCCTCCAGCTCACGACCGAAATGGCCATAGGCGGCCGTTTTACGATAGATCGGACGCAGTAGATCGAGCTGTTCGATCATGCCCTGCGGAGTCAACTGGAAATGCTTTCTGACCAGTTCCTCGATTTTCTCGGGAGGAACTTCAGAGGGCGGATCGGTAAAGACATTGATCGAAACAGGATCAGCCCGCCCGATAACATAGGCGAGTTGAATCTGGCATTTCTCGGCAATTTCAGCCGCCACGATATTTTTAGCGACATAGCGCGCCATATAGGCCGCCGAGCGATCGACTTTAGTCGGATCCTTGCCGGAAAATGCCCCGCCCCCATGGGTGGCCATCCCGCCGTAGGTATCCACGATCACCTTGCGACCGGTCATGCCGGTATCAGAAACCGGGCCACCGATCACGAACTTGCCGGTCTGGTTGATATAGAAGCGAGTCTGCTCATCCATAAGATCTTCAGGAATAACACTGTCAACTATCTTTTCGCGAATTATCTGTCGTGATTCAGGTGTGATTTCGGATTTTAGATAGTCGAGAATTTCCTCGGTGTGCTGGGTGGCAATCACAACACTGTCGATTCTCTTCGGCCTGCCATCGACATACTCGACTGTCACCTGCGACTTGCCATCGGGGCCCAAAAACGGAAGTTCCTCGTTTTTACGAGCCTCGGCCAGTTTCTGGCAGAGCTTGTGTGACAGCATAATCGGCATCGGCATCAACTCCGGAGTCTCACGGCTGGCATAGCCGGTCATAAGCCCCTGGTCACCGGCGCCTCCGGTATCGACTCCCTGGGCGATATCCGGTGACTGCTTGCCGATAACGTTCAACAGCGCGCAGGTCTGGTAATGAAATCCAAGCGCGGGGTTGTCGTAGCCGATCTCACGAATCACCTCGCGTACTACAACCGGAAGGTCAACATATCCCCGGGTAGTGATCTCTCCGCCGACCATCACCAACCCCACCGTAACAAAAGTCTCGCAGGCAACGCGGCCGCTCGTGTCCTGCCTGAGAACATCATCCAGAACAGCGTCAGATATCTGATCGCAGATTTTATCCGGATGACCTTCGGTTACGGATTCAGATGAGAACAGAAACTTTTTGCTTCCCATCACTGCTCCTTTATTTTATGAACTGATTAATTTGCCTTCGCAATGGTGTCCTGAAAAAATCCATCTTCTCTCGTGAGCCGGTATACTAATTAATGCGGAATCTTTACTCGATTCTGCATAAATATCAGAGGAAACAATTAAGCAGAAACAACTTTAAAATCAACTAATTTAAATTGAATATCCCCAGCCAGTCGACTGTGATAAACTTGACCTGACCGATCAAGAGTGAAAGACGGGCCATAACCGTGTAACCGAAATGAGCGCCAAATGAAATCATGATAAAAACCATTCCGACCCGCGCGGTCCCGCCCAGAAGCCCCTTGTGTTCTTTAGAAAAGTAGAAATATATCAACGTGGTAATGACTCCGCTGATAATGATCAAGCCTCCCGGTATAACTCCGAATAACCAGTCGCCGGCCAACGGGCTTATGATAGTCGCCATCGTCTGAGGCAGAACCAACCCGTGCAACTGCTGGATCAGAAAGATTCCGGCGGTATTGCCCATCACAAATGCCAAAGATACCCGCGACAAATATGAAAACCGGTCGAAGAAACGGGTAAACATCAGAAGGCCGAAGATTCCCGGCACGATCAACTGCCAGGCGCCTTCATTCGAAATCGGCAGATACAGTCTCTGGATGATTACCTGTTGCCAGATCAAACCGACATAGTAGCCCGCAGTCAATCCGGCGAACAGATGCTCCGCCAGACGGTAGAAGAAATTATCCTTATACAGAAATGAAAAGATCGACAGGATCAGAAAACCTGCCACTGACATCTCGAGGAAATTAACAATCTCAGGACTCATTTCTTACGATCCCCCAGAAAATAAGCGACATTACCGATCAGGATAAAGAGTACTATCACGAGATGAACCGTCGACTGCGGACCCATGAAATGCGTAGCCATCCCCTCCGATCCGATCAGCTTTTCGTATTCGGCCGCTCCCTTCATACCTCCCAGCAGACCGACCATCTGACCGCTCTGGAGATACGAATAGAATTTTGGCGCCATCACCGCGGTAACAGCCGAACCGAGCGGAATTCCAAACTGGCGGTTGGCCAGAGTGACCCATTCGTCCACGATGCCATTATCAGAAACGATAAACAGGAACTCGACATCGTCGTAGGAATCGACATCCTGCATAATCGGGTAATCATCGAGCGGAGTGCCCCGAAAATCGGTCGGATAGATTTTGCGGAAGGAATCGCCCATCCCCAGTATGACAGCCTTGTAATCCGGCTTGTAACCGAGGTTGATATAGTCGACTCCGTACTGCTTGCGAACGCCCAGTTCATCGACAGCCCAGATCTCGGCCATTTCCTGCATCACCCGGGCAGTTATACTGGGGCCTCCCAACGGCACTGTACTCATCGTTACAAGCTTGAGATGCTTACGCCAGCACTGCTTGACCGCGGCACGAGACATCGGCTCGACCTCGGCCAGGGTGGAGGGATAGTAATCGAAAGTCAATATTATAGTTGAACTGTCGGGGAGATTTTCGACCCACTCGTACAGGTCACGGCTCTCCTTGGAGACATATATTGGCTGAGGGAAACCGACTATGAAGGGCAAAATTACCGCCGCGAATACCACCAAAAAGATAATCCTGCGGTCGATACCGGCCAGTTTTTTTGCCAGATCCTTCCGTTTCATCAGTCACGCCCCATATAAGTTCTTTCGATTCCGAGGATGATCCGAATCGACATGCTGGCCGCCCCCAGGGCTGCCCCGATAATGATCCCGCGTTGCACTGCCAGGTTGGGATAATTCATGATCCATTCGGTGATCGAAGGGAGCCTGTGGTAGATCACTTCCCCGAGCGGAATCCGTCCCAGCATGACCATGATCGCCACGATCAACAAAATAGTAGCTTCCAGGGTACGTGCCCTGAAAGCGCGATAGGCGGCGGAGGCGATAAAAAACGCCAGCATAGCAAACATGGAGGACATCATCGGAGACGACATGTTCTGAAACAACCAGTCATAAACAGTACCGGCATCAGTCCCCTGGATGATTCCGAAACCGCCGGAGACCGCCAGGCTGATCAGGAGGATGAGCTTAAACGGCCAGTCTTTTTCGAGCCTTTTGACCCTGGTGTAGTTTACGCTGGTAATCGAGACAACTCCCAGAAGCAATGTGAATCCGCCGATAATCGAAACCCAGACCTGCATATCACCGCGGAAATTCGAAATCTCGGATTTACCTGAAAAGAAGGCCACAATAATCAAGAGGCCGGCGGCAAACGAGACGATCATCGGTAGCGTTCTGCGGATGAAATTCTGCATCTATGATGTCTCCAGAAGTTCGAGGATGAATAGACCGCGCCAGTCCAGCAGAAGAATCACGATCGCAACCAGTATCAGTATAACAACAATCACCTTCATGAAATCCTGGCCTTTGAGCGATCCCAGCATCTTCGGCTCGCCCGAGAGATACGCGCTGGCGGCGTAAAGCTCCTCACCCATCAATGTATAGTCGCAGGCGGCAATAAAAAACGGCAACTGCTCAGGGTTGGCAGTGCCGGAAATCTGGATTGCGCCGCTCAGATTGCCGGTTTCGGCCAGAAGCAATGATTCAGCATAGAAAGCACCCATGAAGATATTCGCGGCCGGCTTTATGCGGGTCATGATACCGTTGACCGCGGCCGCCAGAGCAAACTGCGACCCGGCCACGTACTGTACCATCGAATCATTGTACTGCTCTTTTTTGCCGGCGTTTACATATGAATCCTTGACTATCTCCTGGGCCGCCGCCATAACGATCGGATACTGCACGGTCACCAGCAGGGGTGTCTCATATTCCGCTGTAATCGCCGCGACTTTTCCTAAGATAGAAAGACCGGCGATAGTCTGAATTTCGGATACTTCCTGGATTCCCGGAATGAACAGCACCGGCTTACCCATCTCGGTAGCCCGGCCGACCGCCTCCGTGACAGCATCGAGACCGCTCAGCTTGCGAATAAACAGCGGTTTGCCACTGCGTGCCAGACGTATATACACCAGGACTGCAACGGTGAAAACAGCCAAAAGTATAAAGGCATTGATTCGGTCACTGCGAAACCAGGCCTCACCCTCGGCCGCCATCAGCAAACTCGGCAGGAGTAATATCACAGATGCAGTACAGAGCAGTCGCTTCATCAGATTTTCGCTAACTCGCCTTTCAGGTGATCAATCACTTTGACCGGTGTGGGATCGATTTTATTTAGCAATGCCAGATACAGGCTGACGAAATCTCCGAATTGTATTGCAGAAAACATTCGCGCCAGAAGATTGGGACCACTGGTCTCAAACTCCAGCACATCGACGCCCCTGTCGCGGATAATATCCGCCACGATTTTCATGCGGGGTGTAACCCGCTTATGATCATCTTTGTCCCTGATTATAACAGTATACAGCTTGTCTTTGAAATC
>WJMC01000199.1 GCA_014728145.1 Candidatus Zixiibacteriota bacterium
CAAGTCTGCAGATCTTCCGATAGTTACTGCTGACGAAACCCAGATGATCCAGCTGATGCAGAATCTTCTGTCCAACGCGATCAAGTTCCGATCCGACAATCCACTTGAGATTTCGATTGGATGTGAATCATCTGAAGAGGAATGGATCTTCTCAGTTGCCGACAACGGCATTGGAATAGATAAAACCGATCTCGATAGAATCTTTGTTCTATTCAGTAAATTGAATCGGCAAAAAGATAGTACGGGGATCGGACTGGCAATCTGTGAAAAGATCGTGAACCGTCACGAGGGTAAAATATGGGTCGAATCCGTCCCGGGACAAGGCAGTACTTTCTATTTCACATTGCCTGGAAAAATTTAGTTGAAATCATGTCGGATTTAATAAATATATCAAAAACACTGTACATCAATAAATTTTCAGGGAGAGCTTGTCATGGATGGCAGGGCGATTGATATTCTGCTGATCGAGGACAATCCCGGGGATATTCGTCTGACAAAAGAATGTCTGCGGGAGGGCAAGGTCAGGAACAACTTGTTTGTGATCGAAGACGGTTTCATGGTTATGCCTTTTCTTCGCAGTGAAGGAGAATTTGCCAACACACCTCATCCGGATCTGATCCTTCTGGATCTCAATCTTCCGGGACGTGACGGCCGTGAAATTCTCAAAGATATCAAAAACGATCCGGAATTCAGGAAGATACCGATCGTGATTTTGACCTCTTCGCAGGATGAAAAAGATGTTCTTCAGGCTTACGACCTGTATGTAAATTGCTACATCACCAAACCGGTCGACCTGGATCAATTTATCAATGTAGTGAAATCGATTGAAAGCTTCTGGCTGACAATCGTGCAACTGCCTTCGCGTGCAATAACCGAGGAGGGATTTTGACCCTGGATGTGATCAAAGTTCTTTTAGTGGAAGACAACTCCGGCGACGAGCGCCTTATACGGGAGCTTCTCTCGGAGGAAAGTTATCCTGGTTTCGATGTCTCTTCGGCCGGCAGTCTGGAAGATGCAGTCGGCTATATCCAGAAGAACAGTGTCGATGCGATCCTTCTCGACCTGTATTTGCCAGACAGCCGGGGTCTCGAGACTTTCAACCGGATGCAGAGAGAAGCCGGCACGATTCCAGTGGTTATCCTGACAGGGTATACCGATGATGCAACAGCGATCCAGACCATGCGTAAAGGTGCCCAGGACTGCCTGATCAAGAGTGACACCAGCCCTGAACAACTCGTTAAGGCAATCCGCTATGCAATCGAACGTAGTCATTACATGGCTCGTATGGAAGAAGAGATCACTCGCCTTGAGAAATTGACCGGCTCCGGAGAGACCACGGTATCGACCAGCCTGTACGGGATCGGCCCGCTGCGCGAAAGTTATCCCGAGATATTCAAGCAGTTAACTGCTGAGTATTCACGCCTGCTGAACATGGCGCTTGAAAAACGGGCCTATAAAACCAACACAAGCTATACATCCGATGAACGTGACCTGATCGATAAGCTGGGAGGACTGCGGGCAGGTCCACGAGACCTGATCGATATCCATGTCAGTGTGATAAAAAGCGAAGTGTCCTCGATGAATTCGGAACGGGCGGCGGCCTTCATTGAGGAAGCCCGCCTGCTGGTTTTAGAACTTACCGGCTACCTGGCATTGTTCTATCGAAATAATATTTACATTAGTGGTGACAATAAAACACGGGAACCTCTAAAGCATTCCTCGAATGAGATCGAGGAGGAGATTAATGAGTAAATACATACTTAAATTATACGTTACCGGGAATACTCCCAGGTCGGACAAGGCCATCGCGAATCTCCGTGAAATTTGCGATCGCGACCTGAAAGGGACCTACGAACTGATCGTAATCGATGTTCTCGAGCGACCCCAGCTGGCCGAGGACGAGAGGATTATCGCCACACCGACACTGGTACGGGAACTGCCTCCTCCCCTGAGACGCATAATCGGGGACCTGTCCGATTCGGATCAGGTGCTTTTGGGGCTGGATGTCAAATCTAACAAGGAAAAAGGAATTAATACATAGACACATCTGGAGATTTCAGAATTGGAGAGTATCAACGAACACATGCAGGACAAGCTGGAAGTCCCCAAATTGGAAACCGGCATTCCCGGTTTCGATCATGTATCCTGCGGGGGCTTACCCAGAAATCGGACGACCTTGATTTCCGGATCAGCGGGAAGCGCCAAGACAGTCATGGCCTGCCAGTACCTGGCCGAAGGTATCCAAAAGAAAAATGAAAGTGGAGTTTTTGTCACATTTGAAGAGTCTCCCGAAGACATCCGCAATAACATGCTCAGTTTCGGGTGGGATATCGCCCAGTGGGAAGCTGATGATAAATGGGCGTTTGTGGATGCCTCACCTCATTTCGAAGTCGAGACAATCATTACCAGCGGCTACGACCTGGGAGCTTTGCTGGTGCGAATCGAAAACGCCATCCGCAAGGTCAACGCCCGCAGGATGGCAATGGACTCGCTGGGAGCGATCTTCAATCAGTTTACAAACCGTTCGGTTGTCAGGGCCGAGCTTTTAAAAATCGCCACAGCTTTGAAGAAGATCGGTATGACCACTGTCATGACAGCAGAAAGAACCAGCGAATACGGTGAAATTGCCCGTTTTGACGTAGAAGAGTTCGTGGCTGACAACGTAATCATCCTGCGCAATGTGCTCGATGACGAAAAGCGTCGGCGCACGCTGGAGATTCTTAAGTTCAGGGGCACCTTTCACCAAAAAGGCGAGTATCCGTTTACGATCATGCCCAATCAGGGTATTATCGTAATTCCCCTTTCTGCCATGCAACTCGAGCAGAGATCTTCACAGATACGGATTACATCGGGGGTAGAGCAACTCGACCGGATGTGCGGTGGCGGTTTTTTCCGAGATTCTATAATTCTGGTCTCCGGTGCGACAGGTACCGGCAAGACCCTTATGGTGACCCACTTTATTTCCGACTGCAATAATCAAAATGAGCGCTGTCTGCTGTTTGCCTACGAGGAAAGCCGTGACCAGCTTTTCCGCAACGCCTTCGGCTGGGGAATGGATTTCGAGAAGCTTGAAAAAGAGGACAGGCTCAAGGTCGTCTGCGAGTATCCTGAAGTGATGGGTCTGG
Source organism: Candidatus Zixiibacteriota bacterium (assembly GCA_014728145.1). Classification (NCBI taxonomy): domain Bacteria; kingdom Pseudomonadati; phylum Candidatus Zixiibacteriota; species Candidatus Zixiibacteriota bacterium. The sequence continues at coordinate 3,126 of WJMC01000199.1, forward strand.
AAGATCACCTTATAAAAATCAAGCGCGAAATTGAGGAATTCAAACCGACGCGGGTAGCGGTTGACAGTTTATCCGCGTTGGAACGTGTGGCTACCCCTAAGGGCTTTCGTGAATTCGTTATCGGGCTGACATCTTTTATCAAGCACCAGGAAATCGCCGGGCTGTTTACATCCACCACGCCGACCCTGATGGGTGGTACTTCGATCACTGAAGCACACATTTCAACTGTGACTGATTCGATCATCCTGCTCAGATACGTCGAAATCTACGGCGAGATGCGCCGCGGGGTGACAGTGCTGAAGATGCGCGGATCAGCCCATGAAAAAGAGATTCGCGAGTTCAGTATAGATGAGACAGGCATGCATATCGGCAGGGCGTTTCGCAATATCTCAGGCATTTTGGCCGGA
>WJMC01000200.1 GCA_014728145.1 Candidatus Zixiibacteriota bacterium
CTGGTACGAGACTGCCGCCAAGGGCAAGAGCGATACATTGCACGCAATCTTCAGGGAATACAAGGTCGATGCGGTCTTTACCGGTCATTACCATGAATATTTCAGCCAGGAAATCGAGGGGATAAAATATACCAGCCTGGGGAGCTCGGGGGGAGCGACACACAAACGCGCCTCTGCCATGGAATATCACTTCGCCTGGGTGACTGTCGATGCTGACGGCATTCATGTAGCACCGATCAGGATGGGAAGCGTACTTCCCTGGGATGAGTCCACCGCTCATGACAAGATGGCTTACGATCGCCTCAAGCATTACGGTTTGATAGCCGAGTATGCCGCCGAAGTCGATGAGGATATGTCTGTACCGCAACAGGAGGTTACGGTCGTGCTCGATAATCGCCTGTCGAGTCATGATATCGAGGATTCACTGAGATGGGAAGTCCCGGAAAACTGGCTGGTCAAACCGCAGTCAATGATAGTCAGGTTGCCATCCGGCCAGAAACAGAGCTATAAGTTCAATGTTTCCTCTAACGGAGAATTATATCCCCTGCCAGAGGTTACCACCAGTCTGATGTTCAAGCCGGGTAATGTGATCGAATTGACCAACCGGATGCGGATCGCCCGCAAGGCGGTCTGTTACCCGGTGACATTTGAGCCGGTAATCGATGGAAATATCTCGGAGGCTTTCTGGCGTGAGCCGGTAACGAGGTATTATAATTCCGATGGAGAAACTGCTGAAACGGATTCGACCGAGTTCTATTTCACACATGATGACAGCAACCTGTATATAGCCGCCAGGTGCTTTGACAGGGAGATGTCGGAGTTGACCGCAACCGCCACAGGTCACGATGCCATGCTGTTCGGTGATGATTGTATCGGGTTGTTTATCGAGCCCCGGTTTGATTCCGACACCGCTTACCAGATCTATTTCAATCCGCTCAATACCGCATTCGACCAGAAGCTCAGTATGGGCGAGGACGGCTGGATGGATTACGATCGAAATTGGGACGGTAAATATGATATCGGTGTTCATCGGGATAGTGACTTCTGGTCGATCGAGGTGAGAATACCGGTCGATCAGTTTGGTGCAAAAATTGAAAGCGGTCAGAACTGGCGGATCAATTTCCGTCGCAAACAACCCCGCCTGAAAACTTCAGCCGACTGGCAGACGCCGATCGATTATAATCCCGATTCCTACGGTCTCCTGTTGATCAGGTGACGATTGTGCGATAATGAAAACCGCCTCAGATACGAGGCGGTTTTTTATTTGAACAGGTTATGAGTTCAGCTTTTGCGTCTGCGAACAATACCGGCGCCGGTGGCCAGACCGATTCCAAGCAGGATCAGCGTGCCCGGTTCGGGTACTGCTGAAACACCCAGGACCATGTCGTTGTGGTCATAATCGGGACCCGCCCCGGAATCATCGACATAAATCAAATAATCGTAATTACCGACTGTCGAGAAATCCTCATGGTCGGTATCGAAATCATAGGAATACCCGAGACCGCGGTAGGCCCTGACATCGTAAACATAGAAGTACTGGTAGTCGTTGTCGCCTGTTCCTGTTGTGTACTGTTTGTGTGAATACAGGATCGGATCGCCATTGGGGCGGTCCAGATCAGCCCACATATACAGGCCAAATTCGGTTCCTGCAGAAATAGAGGTGGTGGCATCAACAACGGGTGAAGCCGAACCGGGGAAGATAATCGTCGGGTCGTTCGGGTCGGTATAGAAACCAAAATTATTCTTGGCGTGCCAGCCGGCAAACTCAGCCATCAGAGTCCATGTCTGTTGCCCGTGATCGAAACTCATAACGACATTATCATCAGCATCACGAAGAGGATCCATAAGTGTGCCGTTGATGGTCAGAGAGGGCAGAGCATAGACCTGAGAGACAGCCAGAAGTAAGAAAGCAACTAAAGTAATAATGATTTTACCCTTCATACACAGCTCTCCTAAGAAACAGGTTTTAACAGCGATATCTTATTAAATAAGAGCATAAATTATGCCATTCCGTGGAAGTAATTATTGTGTTGTCAGGCAACGACTTGTAAAGGGCAATTTATCGGTGGTGTGCAGCTCTTTGCATTGTTTGTGCGGTGGATAAGCCCGGTATGTCAGGATTTGCCTTCTCGATCGATTCGCTGATAAATATTTGCCAAAGCCCGGAATCAAACTTATTTTTCCAGATTCACGGATAATATCAGCAATTCAGGACAGTGAGTAAGAGGCATAAGATGTTTGATAAGTCCTCCGAAAGAAAAGTCAGGTGGTACGAACCGCTGGTGGTGATCGGTCTGATCCTGCTTCTGTTTTTTTTGGTGCATGGCAAGCGGGTGGAACGCAACCTGCCGTTGTCGCAGTGGGAAGATGAGTACTTCATTGAGCACAACGACAAGAATATGCACAATCTGATCGATTGTTTTACCGAGCGTCCTCTCTGGAACGGGCTCTATCGCCCGTTGACAACCAACCTGTATTATTACCTGGGAGGAGAACTGTTCGACCATAAAATTGAAATCTATCACGCAATAAATATTCTTTTTTACATACTCAACGCATTTCTCCTTTACCTGGTTTGTCGTGAGGTTTTGCCCGGGTTCTGGGATATGCTTCCTTCGGCCGTCATGGTTACCCGTCTCTCACATTATGAGATCGTGCTCAATAGCTGTGAATTCCAGGTCTTGTTCGCCGTGTTTTTGTCATTGATTTCGCTGAAAATGTACTTCGTATATCTTTGAACGGGGAAAAAGCGTCCCCTGATAATATCCGTCATAGTGTTTGCACTGTCATTTTTCGCCAGGGAGACATCAGTTGTTATGCTTGCCGTATTGTTTCTGACCGCGCTTCTTTTCACCGGCCGGCCACGGCTTAGGAGCATGATTCCGTACGGGGTGGTAGCCGGGTTGTGGGCGGTACTGTTTATCACGGTATTCAGGCCGATCTCAAACAATATGCCGACAGGCTTCAGTTACGATTATTCAATTGGCAGTATAATCGAGAACGGCGGGGCATATTTTTTGACGATCTTCAATCCGTTGGTTGACCTGATCCGCGATCTGATTATGCCCGAGATCATACTCGA
>WJMC01000201.1 GCA_014728145.1 Candidatus Zixiibacteriota bacterium
CTCAACCGCATCTTCAGTTCGGCGGCCGCCATGTATGGCGCGATTTTCATATTTCTGGTGATCGTGATCGCAATACTGGCATTCGTTTTTTTGAGATATTTCCAGATTCCACCCGACCTCTTTTCCGAAGCGCGTGTAGTGGTGCTTGTCCTGGGACTCAAAGCCGCGATCGGTTTTCTGCTTCTGCCTTTTACCGCCCTCGGCGCATTTAACCGTTACGATGTCAGCAATTATTACAATCTGGCACAACTGATCCTGCGAACACTTATATTCGTGATCATCCTCGAATCGGGCTACGGAATCATCGAGATGGCAGTTATAACTCTGGTGTTGTTTCTGCTTCAATCCTACGGTATGTCGCATTACCGGGCCAGTCATTTCCCGCAGGTCCGGTTCTCGGCTTCAAACGTCAGCCGTGAATCCCTCAGGGAACTGTTCGGTTACAGTATCTATTCTTTTCTGATCGTGATTTCCACTCTTCTAATCCATTACTCTGACAACATCGTGATCGGGGCCTTCGTCTCGATGCAGGCAGTTGCGGTCTATTCAATACCACTGCTCTTCACGACCCATATCCGCAATATCTTTACGGTTATCTCGGTGCCTCTTGTTCCGGCCATCAGCCAGATCGAAACCGAGAAAGATTTCGCCCGCATCGCCAGGATCCATCAGCGTGCAACCCGTTACCTGTTTTTCATTTCGTTTACGATCATAATCGTCGCCATCACCTACGGAAAAGCATTCATCCTTCTCTGGCTTGGCCCCGAATTCAGGGAATCGGTCAAGATCCTTTATATCCTTGCGGTCCCGGCCGCGATCTTCATACCCCAGACAATCAACAGCGCTATCCTCTACGGCATCTCCAAACACAAGGCGACTTTTTTCATAATGGCTTCTGAAGGCACAGTCAACCTGATCTTATCAATAATACTTGTGCAATCCATGGGTATAGTGGGTGTAGCCTACGGAACCGCGATCCCGCAGATGATAATCTACCTGGTCGTATTCCCACTGGTATTGTACCGGATCCTGGATGCAAATTTAATAGATTTTTATAAAACCGCGTTGTTTTCGGCAGTTACAGCAACTGCGGTGATATTGCCGTTGTCTCTGATACTGCAGAAGATCGAAGAACCGCATGAATGGATTACACTGATAGCGGAAGGTTTGGTGATCATGACGGTTGCCGCTCTGCTGTTCGTGTTTGCGATTTTGACCTCGGATGACCGCGGTAAACTTTTTGAGAAACTGCGTCTTAAAAAAGCTGTTTAGTTTAATATATCTATGCCTGCAATATTACAAACAACTTGTGCAACTGATCCGATTTATTATATTCAAAAGCTGTGAATCAGTCGACTGAGAAGAAACTCGAGAAGCTGGAGCTTCTGATGGAGCGCAAGCATTCGCTTTTAATAGTGCTCCAGAATTATCCAGATCCGGATGCTATCGCTTCGGCCGCCGCACTGCGTGAACTGGGCCATGAACTGGCTGACCTTACCTGTACGATCATCAGCGGAGGATTTATCGGGCGCAGTGAAAACCGGGCTCTGATGAAATACCTCGATCTGCCATATCATCCTGAAGACAACTGGCCCAGTGAAAAAGCTGATCTGGTGGCTTTAGTAGATACACAGCCCGGAACCGGAAACAATATCCTGCCATTGGAGTATTCTGCAGACATAGTAATCGATCATCATCCCATCAAGCGTGAAACGCGCAGTGCCGAGTTTCATGATGTCCGCAACAACTATGGTGCGACTTCGACGATCATGTTTGAATACCTGCAGGCGGCGGAGATTCAGGTCAGCCGTCAGCTTGCCACAGGTCTTTTGTATGGTATCCGTTCCGATACACAGGATTTGGGTCGTGAATCCAGCCGGGCCGATATCGACGCTGTGGTCGAGTTATATCCCTTAGCCAATAAGCGGATGCTGGCCGAAATAGCCAACAGCAAGACTCCCCGCGAATACCTGGCCGCATTGCAGGTAGCGCTGGCCAACGCGCGGATCTACGGCAATGCAGTTGTTTCAAATATCGGACAGTCAAAAATCCCCGAAGCGGTCAGCGAAGCGGCTGACACACTTCTGAGGCTGGAGGATATCGAATGGTCATTCTGTTCGGTTGCGACCGGTAAAAAACTTTTGTTTTCGATCCGCACCTGCAACCCGGAGTATAATTCCGGCGATGTCGCTACCGCTATCTGCAAAGATCTCGGTGCCGGTGGCGGACATCAAAGTATGGCCGGAGGGATTATCGATCTCTCGCAGACTAAAAGACGATCTATCGAGCGCACTACCAAAGAGGTCGAAAAAAGATTTCTGAACCAGGTTAAGCAAACCCACAGGGGCATTCCTCTCTGCGGTAATGATAAATGCAAATAAGATTATTGACCGTTTGAAACAGTCCCTCATATATTATGTTCTACATCACTGATAAGGTTTTATACTACCTGAGGTATCAAAGTGACAGATGACTTGAGACTTATGGCGGTACTGGCTCATCCGGATGATGAATCACTCGGATTGGGCGGAGTTCTCGCGAGATACAATCATGAAGGTGTAAAGACCACTCTTGTGACAGCCACTCGCGGGGAACGTGGTCGTTATGGTGATCTGCCGGAAAGACCGAGTCTCGAGGAAGTCGGTCGTATGCGTGAAAAGGAACTGCGTTCGGCCTCAATCAAGCTGGGTATCCGGGAAATCGAGTTTTTGAACTATATCGACGGCGATCTCGATCGTGCCGACCCACAGGAAGCAATATCAAAAATTGTCCAGCGTATTCGCAAACATCGTCCCCAGGTGGTGTTGACATTTGGTCCTGAGGGTGCCTATGGCCATCCCGATCATATCGCCATCAGCCAGTTCACAACTGCCGCAATTACAGCTTCAGCTGATCCCAATTTTTCTGGTCACAAAAAGATCGAGATAGAACCCGATGCTCATCGAGTTTCAAAATTGTACTATATGGCAATGACTGACTGGAAATGGGAAGCGTTCACCTTGGCCTTTCGGGATATTCGTCTCGAAGTCGACGGTGTCGAGCGCAGAGCATTAACTGTACCCGACTGGTTCGTTTCAGCAGAAATCGATACCGGGAAATACCGGGAACAGGTCTGGTCAGCTATCCAGTGTCACAAGACCCAGTTGACGATCTACAAAAAGCTGGCAGATTTATCCGAAGAGGATCATCGCAAAATGTGGGGCAGTCAACATTTCTACCGGGCTTTCAGCCTGGTCAACGGTGGCCGTCAAAAGGAAACCGACCTGTTCGAGGGCTTGAGATGAATTCACTCGAAAGCGACCACAAATCGGGTGTCAGAACCTACGGTAAAAAGCCGTTCCGCGCGGCATTGCTCCATGGCGGTCCCGGGGCTCCTGGGTATATGGCTCCGGTTGCGCGCAAGCTGAGTCGGTATATGGGGGTAATCGAACCGCTTCAGAGCGCTGATTCAATCGCAGGGCAGGTCGAAGAACTTAAACAGCAGATCGAGAAAAATGCCCAACCACCCCTGGCACTGATCGGATCTTCCTGGGGAGCGGTGCTGGCATTGATCACTGCCGCGCGTCATCCACTATTAGCAGACAGGCTGATCCTGATCGGAAGTGCGGTTTTCGACAATGAGAGCGCGAAATCGATCGAACCGCGCCGCCTGGCACGGATGGATCAAACCGAAAAAGACCGCTACAAAGAGATTGCCGAAAAGATGATAACCGCTACCGGCAAAGGACGCGATGAATTGATGGCCGAGTGGGGTGAGTTGCTGGACAAATCAGATTATTTTGACCCGCTGACGACAGAGTCAGAAGTAATCGAGGTGCAGTACGAAACATTTCAAAAAGTCTTCAGCGAATTCGTCAAGATGCGCGATGATCCGGAAAAAATCTCTGCTGAATTAGAAAACATAAATGTACCGGTCACATTGATACATGGTCAATACGATCCTCATCCGATTGAAGGTATCCTTCCGTTTCTGGAGAAATGCCTCCCAGAGATCAGTTACCATCGGCTGGCTGACTGCGGTCACTATCCCTGGAACGAACGGCAGGCACGCGATCGTTTCTATGACATCATCAGAACCGAACTGAACGGTCGGTGATTAAAACCTCAGTAACCTCGCACGATATCCACCCGGTTAGACATCGGTTTTCCCTCTGCCGCCTCGTTTAGAAGTGTGGCCAGATGGATACGCAGAAGCTCCTCGGTACCGTCGGAATGCTCAGCCATGTGGGGCGTCATGATAATATTGTCGAGTTCATGAAAGGGTAAATTTCCGGGGAATGTGTTGTTGCGCTGGTCAGCCTCACGAGGATACTCATACCAGACATCCAGCCCGGCACAGATCCGTCGCTCTTTAAGCGCGGTAAAAAGTGCTTCTTCTACCACAATCGGACCACGGGCGATATTTATCAGAATTGCTTTCGGGGGAAGCTGTTTTAATTCTGACTCCCCTATCAGACCTTTAGTATCATCAGTCAATGGCAGGCTGATGATCAATACTTCAGCACGGGGCAAAATTTCGCGGAAACGATCCTGGCTGTATAATTGAGCATATTTGTCATGATCATCCTCTATTGTTCGTTTGATACCGACCACATTCATATCCAGACCTTTAAGCCTGCGGGCGATTTCCCGCCCGATCTGACCGTAGCCGAGGATGACTGCGGTCCTGCCTGTCAGCATCGTAAAGGAAAGACGGGGCATATAGCGCGGGCTCCAGTCGCCCTTTCGCAGGCAACGGTCTACCTGGTGAATCCGTCGAGCCGCCGATATCATCAATGCCACCGCGCTCTCGGCTACCGGGACGGCGTTGTGATGAAGGTTGTGCACGCTGATCTGCGGGTAGTCGAGCATCAGCCGGCGCGTTTTACCCGGCACGCCCGCCCAGGGGATGATTAGTGATTTCAACTCGGGATGGTTTTCGATCTGCTCTCTCTCGGGAAGACCCGTGACCAGGATCTCGTACTGATCGGAACCATCAGTTTCTTCAACGACCTTCAGTTCTATCCGTTCAGACAGCTTTTCCTCAAAACCTTTGAGCCAGGCGGAATCGTCGTCTTCCACGATACATACACGCATATACTTCCCCAAATTATCTTAATTGTAAGCACTATTATAATCGATCAACAGAATATATCCAGCACTGATCCCTAAAACTTCCCTGTAACGACAGTGGTTCTGTTGACAATACCGGTATTTGTAAGTATTTTCTAACATTATCCCAAATACCATTCAAGGAGGATTTAAAATGGAAATTCTGAATGTCGGAGTTGTCGGTTTCGGTCAGATGGGTACCGGGATTGCCCAGGTGACCGCCTCTGCCGGATATAAAGTTATCGCTTGCGATGTCGACCAGGCTTATCTCGATAAAGGCGTAGCCAGGATAGGCAAAAACCTCGACAAGGCGATCGAAAAGGGCAAGATCGCAGACCAGGACAAGCAACGTGTCCTGGGCCAGATATCCACCACGACCCAGCTCGAAGGCCTGAAGGACTGCCAGCTCGTAATAGAAGCAGTGGTGGAAAACATGAGCACCAAAATCGAGATATTCAGAAAACTGGACGATATCTGTGCTCCCGAAACGATACTGTCATCGAACACTTCTTCCCTGTCGATTACCGATATGTCGGCTCACACTCGTCGCCCTGAAAAATTCATGGGCTTGCATTTCTTCAACCCGGTTCATATCATGAAACTGGTCGAGGTCGTGCGCACAATCTCCACTGATGACGAGACTTATAAGACCGGCAGTCGTTTCGCGGAGTCAGTCGGCAAGACTATAGTCTCCTGTGGCGACCGTCCCGGTTTCGTGGTCAACCGCCTTCTGGTTCCGTACCTTCTGGATGCTATCCGGATACTCGAGGACGGCACCGCCACTCGCGATGATATCGATACCGGCATGACGCTTGGCTGTGGCCACCCGATGGGTCCACTGACTTTGACTGATTTCATCGGCCTGGACACGATTCTATATATCGCTGATATAATGTTTATCGAATTCAAGGACTCCCATTTTGCCGCACCGCCACTGTTGCGCCGGATGGTTAACATGGGCTTTATGGGCAAAAAAAGCGGAAAAGGTTTTTACGATTATACAAAGTGAGGAATGATGGCTTACAATACTTTACTGGTTGAAACAGACGGTCCCCTGGCGATTGTTACTGTCAATCGTCCCAAGGCCATGAACGCTCTTAATGATGAATTCTTTACCGAACTTAACCAGCTCCTGGACGAACTCGAGGGCAACGGTCAAACCCGTGCGATGATTGTCACCGGTGCCGAAAAAGCCTTTGTGGCCGGCGCCGATATTGTCGAGTTGATGAAAGCCGACAGCGAAGGTGGCCGACGGATTTCCGACAAAGGCACAGTAATATTCCGGCGTATGGAAAAGTCCAATATTGTCTCGATCGCCGCGGTCAACGGTTTCGCGCTCGGCGGTGGCTGGGAATTTGCCATGGCATGCGATATTCGCATCGCTTCCGAAAAAGCCAAGATGGGTCAGCCTGAAGTCAGCCTGGGCGTGATTCCCGGCTATGGCGGCACACAGCGTCTGGCCCGCCTGGTCGGACCCGGAAAAGCCAAAGAATTGATACTGACCGGCGATATGGTAGGTGCCGATGAAGGTCTCAAAATCGGACTGGTTGAAAAAGTGGTTGCCCCGGACGAGTTAATGGATGAGGCTAAAAAAATGGCCTCCAAGATCCTCTCCAAGGGTCCGGTAGCCGTACGTATCGCTAAGGAATGCATTAGTTACGGGATGGAGACCGATCTCGACGACGGTCTTGAGTATGAAACCAGAAAGTTTGGCGAAATCTTCGGTACAGAAGATAAAAACGAAGGCACAAAAGCTTTTCTGGATAAACGCAAGCCGGAATTCAAGAATAAATAGCATCCCGACGCAGGATTTGCCCGGGATCTCTCATCCCTTAAGTGTTACCATTGCGGATAAAGCGCGGTGATCTTTGCGATAAAGATTTATTATTCGATTTATTTCCGCAATGGCAATGACTGTGAGCACAAGTGACAGGGCAGCATCTCTGCGATGTTGCCCTGCTTTAAATTGTCCGCGCCAGTACACAACAGGTAAATTAATTTGCCCCGCATCAAAGCCTTGACAGGCTGACCACTCGACAAAATCTGCCGGCAGCCGAAAGGCATCCTCGATATTGCCGATACACCCTCTATAAGAACAGGTTTTGAAGTTGTGCAAACTATTTATATTTAATAGTATATATTCATGGAACGGATTTTGATAATTGGAAGCCCGGGAGCTGGTAAATCGACCTTCGCTCGCAAACTGGCTGAGTTGACCGGTCTGCCGTTGATTCATCTCGACCAGGAGTTCTGGCAACCGGGATGGAAGATGACTCCGGCCGACCTGTGGCGCGATCAACTGCGCGAGATGACCTCAGGTAAGCGCTGGATAATCGACGGCAGTTACGACAGTTCACTGGACATCCGCCTGCCCCGCGCGGACACTGTGATTTTCCTTGATTATCCCCGGTGGTTATGCCTGTGGCGTGTGCTTAAACGAATCATTACAGGTCTCGGAAGGGTTCGTCCGGACATGGCCGAGGGTTGCCCGGAGTTTCTGGATTTAGGCTTCATCAAATGGATATACAATTATCGCCGCGACCATTACCCCAGAATCATGCAGCAAATCGAGGAGCATTTCTCCCACGGTAGGCTAATCATCCTGAAGGATACTGCCCGGGAAAAAGATTTTCTAAGGCAAACCCGTGCTGACAGCTACAATAAAAAAACCCGCTCATAATGAACGGGTCTCATTTCATAATCTATTCCGATAGAAACTAACAGTCTGGTAGAGTGTCTCCATCGGTATCGCAGGGGTCGTTACCACCGGCGAAAGCGTAGTTAATTATATAAACCGCGTCAGAGACATCAACCACTTCATCGCAGTTTGTATCTCCCGACTCGATCGGATCGGGAGGCTCACCGCCTGCGAAAGCGTAGTTGATGATCATCACCGCGTCGGAGACATCGACGCTTTCATCACCGTTGGCATCACCGCACACGTACAGCGGTTCGAGAACCGTCAGCATGACCTCAACCACCTGTGGCGAGTTTGTCGCGGCTGTGCACTCCACACTGATCGTGTCATAGTATTCGCCGGCGGTCATACCGGTAATATCGATCGACACGGTCATGGTGCTGGGGGCATTGCCCGAAGTCGGATCGCCCTCACACCAGGCATGCATATTACTCGAGTTCCAGTAGAGAGCCGACCCGCCGATGTTTTCTATATCGAAGCTTTGTGATGACGGGTTATCGTCGTTTTCATAAGCCTCGAACATGAGCTGGCCGACAGAAAGCTGGATGATCGGAGGCGGTTCGAGAATGTTCAAAGTTACCGGAAGCTTGACCGGGCTGTTTTCCGCCTCGGGACTGGAAATCACCAGGGTGTCAGTATAATTCCCGACTGACAGACCAGCCATATCCACACTGACATCGACAGTCGCCGGAGCACTTCCCGACATCGGATCCGGAGTGCACCATGTTTCTTCATTATATATACCCCAGGTCAGGGTTCCGCTTCCGGCATTGGTGATATCAAAGCTCTGTGAGGCCGGGTTGGGATCGCCATGATAAGCCTGGAAAATTAATTCAGTTTCGGACAGCACGATCTCCGGCAGGGGATCCAGTACCGCGAGCTCGACTACAGCTGTCTGCGGTGTGTTGGGAGCTTCCGCGCAATTGACCGTAATCGTGTCGTAAAATGTTCCGACCGGCAGCAGATTGGTGTTGGCTTCGAGTTCGACTGCGCCCGAATCGGTACCGGACGTGGGATCGAGTGCGAGCCACAGGCTGTTCTGAGAAGCTGTCCAGTTGAGAGTACCGCTGCCGTCATTGAATATAACCAGTGTATCATAGAGCAGTGCTTTGTCACCCTGGAATGCCTGGAACGTAAACAGCGTGTCGGACAATCCGATTTCCGGGATCATCAGGTCGATTTCAAACTGATAAGGTCCAGCCTCACCGACATACGGGTTGGTCTCGACCCGGCCGCTCAGGTCGGCGGCCTTGACATAGTAACTGATCGTCGTGCCATTCGACTGGGCCGGAATATAGGCTTCATATTCATCCGGATTACCGGTCGCGGTCAATGTCACGAAACTGAATGCCCCGCCGTCAAGGCTGTAATATACTTTTAAAGAATCGGAAATCAAACCGGCTTCGGAATGATCCACGATCGTTGCAGTCACCAGGTAATCATTCAATGTGTCCGCGGAATTCAATAGCGGTGTATGATGAACCTGGAGCATCTGCGGATCGGGCACCCCCATAGTTCGGCAGTGCAGAGCATCGGTATTGTACCAGCTCCCGGTGAAACCCAGGATTTCGTAGCCGGGCATCGCGTCCTCGTAGACCTGAAGCGCAGCGGCGTCATAAGAGCTGTTGGAAATCGGCACCAATACCTTGTCGTTCAAAATCAATGAATTCGTATATGCCTGGCTTCCGCTAGACAGCACCCGCACAACATTATATGGTCTGCCGTAGGCGTTGGTCATATTCGCCAGCGAGTCAGCGGCGGCATTGAGTTCGTCGTACTGCGAATGCCAGTTCGGAACTTCCAGAACCAGCACCGTCGAGGGACTCAAAAACTTCGCCCAGCAATCGATATGTTCGATATATTCACCCAGAGCGTCGTCCAGAACGATATAGTTATCAACTCCCATGTATTCATTTATGATGGAATCGACTTCGTCATCAGTCAGGCTGGGATTTTCATAGTAGACCAGGTCGGTCGAGACCGCATTGCCATAACCGTCGGACATATAGTTACCGCCCGTGGCAACCACATCCATGCCGTAAACCGGGATACTCATGTAGTTGCCGACTTCGATCGGTATGGCGTCGTCATTCGGGCGCGGACGGTTGTAGATCTGGTCCACGATCCCGATATCTCCGTTGCCGTCGAAAATAAACCAGGGTCCGTAATCACGTGTCCAGTAACTGTCGGTGGGCGCAATTATGAACTCAACATTGGCCATATTGACGCCGTTATTCTGGTATTGCGTGGTGACATAACTCTGACTGGAGGTCGAAGATACGATCGTGTACACGATTACATCCTCAGACATCTCGGCAATTATATCATAGGAAATCCCGAACGGATAGCGGATAATCACGCCCGTCGAAGGCTCCCATTCCGGGATACTGCGGATTCCGGGTCCGGGAGGCGGATTGGTGGCGCGATGGTTCATCCCGATCTCGTCCAGACGGGTCTTCTCCTCCTCCGTCAGACCGATCGGAAGCGGATCTTCTTCGACCGGAGCCTCGGAAGCGAAAAGGTTAAAACAGAAGAAGAGTAAAAACAATGCAGAAAAGAGGGTGCGCTTTTTTAGCATGATAACTCCACGTTTATGATAAGACTATTTTGCTCTGTACTACAGAAGTATCCTCACCTGACTGTTTCAATATAAGACAATTTGCGAAACTGGCAAGATGAAATCAGCCTTTATCGGATATACGCCGGATATATGTGCAAAATTTGCGCAAGCGATGGAACGATTTCGGTTGGTCGAATTCAGTAATTATTTTAGATTGATTTTATCCGCTTTCGGGCCATTGCCCATTATAGATGAAGCCTACTGCGCGCCCGCTTTTTTAAGCATCTCGACCATCTGCGAATCGCCGTTTTCCCTGGCAATATCCACAAGCGATGTGCCGGTTGAATCGGCTATGCCGGCATCTGCACCAGCTTCGATCAATAATTTCACAGTGCTGAATTGCCCGTTTGCGACTGCCGCGCTCAGGGGTGACTGCTGAAAACTTTTGAAGGCGTTGATATCGGCCCCGAACCTGATCAGCATATCGGCAATCTTTGTGTAGCCGTTCTGGGCCGCGTAATACAGCGGAGTGTCGCCTACGCTGTTGGCCAGGTTGGGATCAGCCCCGGCCTCCAAAAGCATGCGGGCACATTCCAGGTGGCCGTAGGAAACCGCGATCATAAGCGGTGAATAACCGTAATCATCGATCATATCGAGGTTTGCGCCGTCCTCGATAAATCCCATAACTTTTGCGGTATCACCACTTCCGGCGGCCTCGATGAATTCGTTTTGGGGACCTTCTTCTTTGGAAACGGGAGTACCCTGGAGCTCATATCCGGCCGGAATCGCAAACAGGGTGTCTGAGAGATCTGTTTCAGCGATATTGAACAGCTCGAAATACTGGTCTTCGCGTACGAGGTTGACGATTTTCAGCGGGAAATTGAGTATATCGGATTTATACTGGCTGGCCATGGCCCGGCCCTCATAGTAGATCGTCTGCTTGTTGCATTTGTATCCGGCATATTGTTCGGTCCCTTCGCTTTTAAGCTCGCTTTTGGCCGAAGCGTTGACAAAACTCTGGATCGGATCGTTCATCAGGGTAGTAAAATCCTGGCAGTCGAGTTCGACATAGATCATTTCAGCCGGCAGAAAGGCTCGGGTTATGCAGGCATCCTGGTCGACGATCACGAAATATTCCTCCTGCTCCTTGAGGTCCATCCGGTAGGTCTGATCGCGAACATAGATCTTGCCTGAAATCGTGTCATCGGCCTCGACCATCATCAGGTCCGCGGTGAACTCACTCGCGCTGAGCCCGCAGGTCAACAGAACTAAAAGGATTATTACAATTCGAAAAATCATCTTCCCGTCCCTCCTGTCTGATCAGTTTTTACAGCGGATACAGACTGAAGCTACAAAGTTGACTGCTCAGAGTCAAATGCAAACTGGCGTGATCCTGTTGTCGAGATACATAACTTCCTCTTCGAGTGATTCCAGAACAGGATTGACCATCAGAACAGTATCCTCATTTCTGAGCAGGTGTGCAATGGATTCATAATCGTGACCGGATGTTATTCCAAACAAATAGAAGCCTGGACCTACTATTTCTATATTGAAATCATTATCCAGAAAACTGTGC
>WJMC01000202.1 GCA_014728145.1 Candidatus Zixiibacteriota bacterium
GCGTTGCGGCGTAAGTTCAAAACTCTGGATCTCGACTCCGTCAGTAAGATGAAAGGTTGATGTGCTGAATTTACTCTGGCTGATACCGGCTTTGCCTTTTGCCGGGTTCACGATCCTGGCACTTCTGGGCAGGCGCCTGCCGAAAAGTATCAATACCCTGATCGGTGTTGGTTCGATCGGATTGTCAGCAATTATCGCAATCCTGATCGGAATCGAGTTCATGACTGCTCCGCCTGAAGGTGGCAGTTTCGTTCAGACGCTCTGGTCATGGTTCGAAGTAGGCGGCTTAAGCCTGTCGATATCGTTTCATCTGGACGCGCTCTCGCTTCTGATGATCCTGGTGGTGACCTTCGTGGCCTTCCTGATTCATCTCTATTCCAGCGAGTTTATGTCCGACGATGAAGGGTACAGCCGCTTTTTCGCCTACATGAATCTCTTCGTCGGTTCGATGTTGACTCTGGTGATGGGCGCTAACCTGGTGCTTCTGTATCTGGGCTGGGAGGGTGTCGGCCTGTGCAGTTATCTTTTGATCGGATTCTGGTATAAGGATCGCGCCAACGGCGCGGCCGCCCGCAAAGCGTTTATCGTAACCAGAATAGGCGATACCGCCCTGGCGATCGGACTGTTTCTGCTCTTTTTCAACCTGGATACATTGAACATCCAACAGTTGATGGACAGCGCGCTTCAAAACTGGGAGCCTGGTTCACAGCTTGCGGTTGCCTCCGCGCTTCTGCTTCTGGGTGGAGCGGTCGGTAAATCGGCCCAGCTTCCGCTTCAAACCTGGCTGCCGGATGCTATGGCTGGTCCGACACCGGTCAGCGCGCTTATTCATGCCGCCACCATGGTTACCGCCGGCGTTTACCTGATCGCCAGAACCCATGTGATTTTCGAACTGGCGCCTCTGGCACAGACCATAGTCGCCATCATCGGCGCGGCCACGCTTCTGATCGCCGGATGCAGCGCGCTGGCACAACGTGATATCAAACGCGTCTTAGCCTATTCTACTATCAGCCAGATCGGATATATGTTCTTAGCACTGGGCGTGGGCGCATATTCCGCGGCGATGTTTCATTTCATGACCCACGCCTTCTTCAAGGCCTTGCTGTTTTTGGGCGCCGGCGCGCTGATACTTTCTCTGCATCACGAACACGATATGTTCAAGATGGGCGGGATGAGAAAACATATGCCGACCACCTTCTGGACATTTTTAGTCGGCGGAGCTTCCCTGGCGGCGTTGCCATTGGTAACCTCCGGATTCTACAGCAAGGATCTGATCCTGTGGAAAGCCTGGACCTCGCCCGCGGGCGGGCCGATCTTCTGGCTGGCGGGAATTATGGGAGCCCTGATTACGGCCATATACACTTTCCGGATGATCTTTGTAACCTTCTTCGGCGAGGCCAAAATTATACCCGAAACACTGCCCGGAAACAGAATCAAGCTGCCCCTTATCGTCTTGGCGGTGCTGGCGACTGTGGGAGGATTTGTGGAGATGCCTCATACCCTGGGCCATTTCGCACCCTTCGGTAAGTTCATGCATTCAGTTTTACCGCATATACAAGTTCATTACAGCATCACGACCGAACTGCTCTTCCAGCTGATCGCATTGGTGGTAACTTTAAGCGGTGTCTATATCGCCTACCTGTTTTATCTCCGCAAACCTGAGCTGGCTGAAAACATCGGGCGTCGAGGACCGGGTAAATCCCTGTATCGGTTCTTTATTGCCGGATGGGGTTTTGATCGGATCTATTACCGTCAGTTCGTCTATCCATTCGTCAGTCTGGCCAAAGTCAACAAAGATGATGTAGTCGATTCATTCTATAAATTCATCGCGCTGTTGACAAAACTGATGCATTTCACGTTCAGCCTGACCCAAAACGGCAAACTGCGTTTCTACGCCGGCGGGATCGCTCTGGGCGCGGTGATTGTAATCTGGCTGGTGGTGTTCTCATGATTTTAGTCTGGCTTCTGATCATTCCTCTGGCGGCCGGGCTTCTGGCCTGGATCTTCGGACGCAACAATCATCTCTTCGCCCGCTGGATATCACTACTGGCCATGCTCGCCGACCTGGCTTTGGCACTCAGCCTCTGGTTTAAGCATTTCGAGCAGATCGATCTTGTGGCCGGGGGTGGATGGCTGATCGAATACAGCCTCGCATGGGTCCCGCAACTGGGGATCAGTTTCTATCTGGGTGTGGACGGGCTCAGTATCCTGATGATCGTGCTCTCGGCATTTCTGGGAGTGCTGGCAGTAGCGACCTCATGGAGCGAGATCACAAAAAAAGTCGGCTTTTTCCATTTTAACCTGATGTGGATCATGGCCGGAATCATCGGCGTATTCATGGCCCTCGACCTGTTTTTATTCTACTTCTTCTGGGAGCTGATGCTGGTTCCGATGTACTTTTTGATCGGTATCTGGGGCCACGAAAAACGCCTCTATGCCGCGGTCAAATTCTTCATCTTCACTCAGCTTTCAGGCCTTCTGATGCTGGCGGCGATACTGGGGCTGTACTTTGTGCACCAGAATCAGACCGGAATTTATACATTTAACTATAACGATCTTCTGGGCACTCCGCTGGCGGTCTCTGTGGGACGCTGGCTGATGCTCGGATTCTTTGCCGCCTTCGCGGTCAAACTGCCGGCGTTTCCATTTCATCCCTGGCTGGCTGATGCCCATACCGAGGCGCCCACAGCAGGTTCAGTTATCCTGGCCGGACTGCTTCTGAAGACCGGTGCCTATGGTTTTTTGCGGTTTGTGTTGCCTCTGTTTCCCGAGGCCTCCGAATATATCGCTCCGGCGGCTATGATCATCGGGGTGGTAGGGATAATCTACGGCGCAATCTTAGCTTTCGGTCAGACTGACCTGAAACGGCTGGTGGCCTACACCTCGGTCAGTCATATGGGCTTCGTCATACTCGGTATCTTCACCTTCAATCAACTCGCCCTGCAGGGTGTGGTGATGCAGATGATCTGTCACGGCCTCTCCACCGGCGGACTGTTTATCATTGCCGGGCATCTGCAGGAACAGATACATACGCGCGACATGAACCGGATGGGGGGTATGTGGGAAAACCTGCCACGTTTCGGCGGTGTGGCGATGTTTTTCGCGCTGGCTTCTCTGGGACTGCCCGGACTGGGCAACTTCGTGGGCGAATTCCTGGTTTTGATCGGCACTTTTCAGACCGATGTCATCCTGACTATCGCGGCCGCAACCGGCCTGGTCTTTGCCGCCATCTACTCCCTCTGGATCATCCAGCAGACTTTTCATGGAGAGAAACGGGCCGATTGGAAAATCAGGGACCTGTCACCCCGTTTCATACTGATTTTTGCGTTGATGATCATACCCTTGGTAATACTGGGACTTTTCCCGCAACCGGTGATCGACACTGCCCAGCCCGCAATCGAGCGCTTAGAACGAATCAACACGATCGACAAGCCTGAGTATTCGGGAGTTGACCTGACCGAAGCAGATCGCGATCGCAGATTTTCGAAGGGAGGCGATTGATGCAGTCGGCATATCTTAACGCGCCCCTTCCATATATTATTTTAGCGGCCGTCTCGCTAATGATAATTATCGCGATCTCGATCAAACGAAATCATGCCTTCGCAATGGGGCTTTCTGTAATCGGCATGATCGCCGCTTTTATAACATTATTTACTAATGATACCGCGGAAAGCACCTATGGCCTGCTGGTTTTCGGACCGGCGGCTCAGTTCTTTACCGGACTGTTTTTATCATCCGGTATAGTAATCGCGTTTCTCGGATATGACTACCTGTATAATCATGACGAACACAGAGAAGAATTCTACCCGGTTCTGCTTCTGGCCATTCTGGGCGCTTCAGTTTTGTCGTCATCGATCAATTTCGTTTCGTTTTTCCTGGGTCTGGAACTGATGACTGTCAGCTTGTATGTAATGATCGCGTACCTGCGCGACAGTTCATTCTCACTGGAGGCTGGTGTAAAATACCTGATCCTGGCGGCGGCCTCCTCGGCTTTTTTGCTGATGGGTATGGCATTTTTATATTTCGAAACCGGAAGTCTCGAGTTCACAGGTCCGATTGTTGAATATGCGCAACAGGGATGGCAGACCAGTATGTTGTTTTTGGCCGGGCTCGCCTTTATGCTGGTCGGAATCGGCTTCAAGCTGGCGGTGGTGCCGTTTCACATGTGGACTGCCGATGTCTACGAGGGCGCACCCGCACCGGTGACAGCGTTTGTGGCGACTGTCTCCAAGGGTGCTGTCGTGGCGGTATTACTGCGTCTTTTCTTTTCCGGCGCGGTATCTCAATTCGGTTCAGTCGTTCTGGTCTTGAGCATAATCGCGGGCGCTTCGATGTTTGCCGGAAATATTCTGGCTTTGATGCAGAAGAACGTCAAACGCATACTGGCCTATTCCTCGATCGCTCACCTGGGATATATACTGGTCGCTTTGTTGGCTTACCGCGAGAGCGCGGTCAGCGCGATATCATATTATCTGGTCGTTTATTTCATCACCACTCTGGGTGCCTTCGGGCTGGTCAGCCTGCTTTCCAACAGGAAGGGTGAACCGACCGATATCGACTCCTTCCGCGGGATATTCTGGCGACAGCCTTTGATCGCGATCGTGTTCACCGCGATGCTGATGTCCCTGGCAGGGATACCCCTGACCGGCGGTTTCATCGGCAAATTTATGGTGGTCGTGGCCGGAGTCGAAAGCTCACTCTGGGCTTTGATCATCATCCTGATAGTCAACAGCGCGATCGGAATATATTACTATCTGCGAATCGTTGCGGCTATGTTTTCCGACGCTCCAAAAGAGCTCGATTATTCTCGTGTGAAAGTACCTTTTTCCGGTCAAATGCTTATGACTATACTGACCGTACTTTTAATTTATTTCGGAATATTCCCTGACAACCTGCTCAGTCTTATCGACGGCCTCGTGGATAGTTTCATCCTGAAGTAATTTACCTCAGTTTATCAATAGAAAATCTTTCCGGATATGGATAATTCAACTGGAACATGCGGACTTGTATTGATATTTTATAAATGTACGAATGTTGACATGGAAACACTTTAAACCTCAGAAATAGATGAATTGATATGAGCACAAAAAAGAACGTAGCACAGAAACTGATCGAGAGTCATCTGCTTTCGGGCGAGATGACGCCCGGCGTGGAGATCGGGCTCAAGATCGATCAAACCCTGACACAGGACGCCACCGGCACCATGGTGATGCTGGAACTGGAGGCGATGAACCTCAAGAGAGTACAGACCGAGCTGTCGGCCCAGTATGTCGACCATAATCTTTTGCAAACCGATTTTAAGAATCCCGATGACCATCTTTTCCTGCTCAGCGCATGCCGTCGTTTCGGTGTATGGTACAGCCGTCCCGGCAACGGTGTCAGCCATCCGGTTCATATGGAACGTTTCGGCAGGCCCGGCAAAAGCCTGCTGGGCTCCGACAGCCATACCTGCTCGGCCGGTTCGATGGGTATGCTGGCGATGGGCGCGGGTGGTCTGGAGGTCGCTATCGCCATGGCCGGTGACCCGTATTTTGTCAAGATGCCGAAAATCATGGGTGTCGAGTTGACCGGTGAGCTTCCCGAGTGGGTCTCAGCCAAGGATGTCATTCTGGAGATGCTGCGTCGTCATGGTGTCTCGGGTGGAGTCGGCAAGATTATCGAATACTACGGCCCCGGACTGAAAAGCCTGACCGCTATGGATCGTCACGTAATCGCCAACATGGGCGCGGAGCTGGGCGCGACCACGACCGTTTTTCCGGCAGATGAGGAATTGAGAAAGTTTTTGAAAACCCAGAATCGTGAAGAGGACTGGACCGAGTTGAAAGCCGACCAGGGCGCTGAATACGATGAAACCGATCAGATCGATCTGTCATCGCTTGAACCTTTGATCGCAAAACCGACCAGTCCCGGCAATGTCGTACCGGTCAGCGAAGTAGCCGGCAAAGATATTTACCAGGCGATGGTCGGTTCCTCGGCCAATCCGGGATTGCGTGATTTCGCGATCGCCGCTCTGATCGTCGACAAACGCCAGGTGCACGACCGGGTTTCGCTGGATGTCAATCCGACCTCGCGCCAGATACTGGAAAATCTGACCGGCATGGGACTTCTTTCTAAGTTGATCCGTGCTGGGGGACGGATTCATCAACCGGGATGCAACGGTTGTATCGGTATGGGGCAGGCACCGGCTACCGGACGGATCAGCCTGCGTACAGTACCGCGTAACTTTCCCGGAAGATCAGGAACCAAAGAGGACGCGGTCTATCTCTGCAGCCCGGAAACAGCCGCCGCTTCGGCTTTGACCGGAGTGATCACAGATCCGCGCACACTCGATTTCGAATATCCAAAATTCGAGGAGCCGGAAAAGATAGAGATAAATACTACCATGCTGATCGCGCCGTCCGAAGATGGCGAAAAAATCGAGCTGGAGAAAGGCCCAAATATCAGTTCACTTCCGAGCTTCGATCCATTGCCGGACATGATCGAGGGACCCGTACTGCTTAAAACCGGGGATGATGTCTCCACCGATGAAATCATGCCGGCTGGCACGAAAGTCCTGCCGTTGCGTTCCAACATCCCGGAAATCAGCAAGTTCACCTTCGCCCAGATCGATGAAAACTATTACAATCGCGCCATGGAATATAAACAATCCGGTTCTCTGGTTGTTGGTGGCAAAAATTACGGTCAGGGCTCCAGCCGCGAACATGCCGCCATCGCTCCCCGCTACCTGGGAATCAGGGCGGTACTGGTCAAAAGCTTCGCCCGTATCCACTGGCAGAACCTGATCAATTTCGGTATCCTGCCTCTCACTTTCGAGGATCCGGTCGACTACGACAGGATCGATCAGGAGGATGTGCTGATTATCGAAAACGCGTGTGAGGCGATCCGCAAGGGCAACCAGCTTACCGTCAGGAACAAGACCAAAGATGAGAGCTATATCCTGAGGCATGATATGTCGGAACGCCAGGTCGAGATGATGCTGGCCGGCAGTCTGATCAACATCTTCCGCCAGAAGTTCGATAGCTGACCGGTTTAAACGCTAAAGTTCCAGGAGTGCGCATCATCAGGTCGACTGCCAGAATCGAAGAATGATCCTGCCTGGTTAATATGTAGCTATATAGCTATTATCATCGCTTGTGACCGGATCTTCCTGACATCAGCGGGCGCATAACGATCGGTACCACAACAGTAGTTATTATGGCGACGATTACGATTGCGGAGAACATATTGGCGATTATTGGCGGGGCGGGATCGGGCAGTTCGAACAAACCAGCCCTTAACGCTATATCGGCGATAATCAGCTCCACCGCTCCGCGCGAACTCATGGCCACTCCAACCGCCAGGCTGTTACGGCCGGAGAGGCCGATCAGGCGAGCCGGTACTGAGGCCCCGACCAGCTTGGTCAAAAAGGCGACCGCGATCAGGACAAAAAGAAATAATGGTATTGCCGTAAAAGCACTCAAATCGAGATGCATGCCGATCGACGCGAAAAACAAGGGCGCCAGAAAACCGGTCGTGATTCCCGAGATCTTCTGTTTAACTTCTTCATAAACCCTGTCCTCGATGACCCTTCTGCTGAAGAACAACCCGGCGGCGAAAGCCCCCAGTATGAAATGCATACCGAGATGTTCTGCCAAAACTGAAAAGCCCAGAGCCACGATCAAGAGCAGGCTGAGCTCAAGCTCATCCAGCTTTACATAACGCATCATCTTTTTATGCACCCGGGGCAGTACATAGAGCCCTAAGGCTACCGTGACGACACCGAAGATCAGTATCTGTCCGATCAAAAAAAGAAGCGATTGCAGATCCGGCAATCCCCCGGTCTTGATAATTCCAGTCAATACCGCCAGCAAAACAAGGCTGAGGATATCGTCGTATACAGCCGCGGAAACGATCAACTGGCCGGGCCGGGTATCCAGCAGATTGAGGTCCAAAAGTACCCTGATCGCCACCGGTACCGCGGTGATCGCAAGTCCGGTACCCAGAAACAGTGCCTGTGCCAGTTGATATTCGGATTCAGGCAGAAAGATGTAACCGAGCGCAAGACCGGTCCCCAGTGGTAACAGCATAGCGGAGAGTGCGACTATCAGCGATCCACCCGATTCCTGAACTATCTGCCGTGGACGCATCTCGATCCCGCCCAGAAGCATCAAAAAGAAAATCCCCAGATCGGTCAGCGACATAAAGACTTCATTGTCGGTCAGGTCGGCCAGCACAGGAAATGTGCCCGAGAAATGACCGGCAACCATGCCGAGAAGAATCCCGGCCAAAAGCTCTCCAACCAGGGGCGGTTGCTTGAAGCGAATAGCGATCTCTCCGAAACCGCGGGTCAGTACCAACAGCACCAGAAGTATGTATAGAAGTTCCATAACTGGTATATATTCCTGCCAGACCGAACCGGGGAGAACTCCCCCGGGCGGCCACTATCTAATATTCAAGAATCTAAGCTTTGTCAGTTAAATTGAAAAGATATCTGGTCAATATGTTCCACTGCGGTCGAGGACCACTATCACACCGGTCATAAGTTCGGGATGGTATTTGCAGTAATACCTGTATACTCCGGCCGAATTGAAAAAATGACTGAAGCTGTCATGGGTTTCAAGCTCACCGCTGTCGAACATATCTGTCTGGCTGTCGGGATATCCACTGGTAACGGTATGTGGAATGGAATCATTATTGACCCAGGTCACCTGTCTCCCCTCGACGATCCGCAGGCTGTCGGGATTAAAAGAGGTGTCGATAATCAGGATTTCTTCTGCAACCGGAGGCGCGGTCTCCATCGTGTCCGTGGTCGGATACATCTCCTCTTCAGCTTCTCCGTCACCTCCGCCTCCACAGGCTCCAGCTATTATACTTAGAAATGCGAATATTACGGTTATCGAAAACAAATTTGCTTTTTTGTGAGTAAACATAATATCTCCCCGTATTTTTTTAACGATTGACTGTTGGTTTAAAACTCCGTTGGATAGATTCCGGCGGTTGATACAGAACTCCCAGAAAAAATCCCCACACCAGATGCAATACCAGCATATTTACAGCTGAAGAAACGGATAACTTTGCCATTTGTTTGAATATATCAGAACCAAGCGCACCGGCTATTACCGATGTAATCGTCAGGGCGACAGTCCAGATCAGTCCGAATCCCAACCCCTTGAACCAGCCTTCGCCTGGAAGTTTCAGGTAAACAAACGGCCAGGCAAACGCCAGGGCAAAGATGATGCTGTCGATATGATGCTCGATCATCCACCACAGGTTATCAGTCCCCGGGAACATACCGAACAAACCCAGAAACCCGCCGAAGTACTTATCGATGAAATACATCAGGTACCCGGACACAAAACCCGCAAACAGCAGGCTTTTTACATTTATTCCCCTAACCGTCATTCATGCCTCCATTCAATCTCATTTCAACTATCCTCAATCTACCATTGCGTTCAGTGTCTAAAACAAAACATGGATAACAATATTCCCAATTTTTTATACTCGCAATGCTAAATCATCACGTATTGATTGCGTAGAGTCGCTACGCAGGAGAAACATTAGACTGGCTGGATAAACGTATTTATGTGCTTGTCTGTGTGTGATTTACGAGTATTAATTCGGGTTTTATATCGCTGACTCAGGCACCATACATCAAAACAGGAGAGGAGTTATCGGCTTGCCAAGGAATATATTTCTTCTTATGATTATTTGGGCTACATGATATTCATATGAGTTTTTTAACGAGATAATCGAGATTTAATATGAGTTATGAAGAACTACCACTGCCAGCACATTATTACAAAAGCCGTATAGACCAGGTCTATAAAGTAAACTATCAAAAGCTGGCCGAAGAAGCGATCAGCTGGCGCAAAGAGCATCAGCTCAATGCTGAATACATGCCCGGCCACAGGATCTGTCTTCTCTTGATCGACTGCCAGAATACTTTCTGTACACCCGGTTTCGAGCTCTTCGTAGCCGGAAGATCGGGCAATGCCGCCGTTTTAGACAGCGCCCGTATCTGTGAATTTGTCTATAAAAATATCGGCTTGTTTTCGGATATTATTGCTTCCATGGATACTCATCGTGCACTCCAGATCTTTCATCCGATCTTTTTGGTCGACAAAAACGGTGACTATCCCGAACCGAACACGCAGATTTCACTGGATGATATCAAATCCGGCAGGTACATGGTCAATCCTGATATCACGGATAACTTCGACGGGCAAAGCCAAAAACGCCTTCAGGATTACCTCGAATACTATGTACGACAACTCGAACAGAGCGGACGCCTGCAACTGATGATCTGGCCTTACCATGCCATGCTGGGTGGTATCGGCCATGCGCTCGTGTCCGCCATCGAGGAGGCCCTGTTTTTCTTTACCATGACAAGGCAGAGACAACCGCATATCGAGATAAAAGGCGAGATACCAATGGCCGAGAATTACTCTATATTTCGCCCGGAAGTCGACCGGGACGAAAATGGTCAAAAAATCGCCTCGGAGAACAAAACCTTTTTTGATCGCATTCTCGGCTACGACAGAATCCTGATTGCCGGGCAGGCCAAAAGCCATTGTGTGGCCTGGACGGTCGAGGATCTTCTTTTGGAGATACAGTCTCGCGATCCAAACTTAGCCGAAAAAGTTTATCTCCTCGAGGACTGCAGTTCCGCGGTGGTGATACCAAACGCGGTCGACTTTACAGAACAAGCCGAAAGCGCATTCGAACGCTTCGCCCGGGCGGGGATGAAACTGGTCAAATCGACAGATCCGATATCGTCATGGCCGGGCATGAAATTTTAAGTGGATCAATTCGGAAATATCATCCGCTCCAAAGAAACTGAATACAGGAGGCAGATTTTGAAACCCGCCAGTAACCTCGTACGTCCGCTGTTGACCGACCAATACCAGTTGACTATGGCCTACGCCTATTTTCATGCCGGGCGACATGAAGAAAAAGCCTGCTTCGACATGTTCTTTCGCAATAATCCTTTTAACGGCGAATTCACCGTTTTTGCGGGTCTTTCCGAAGCTTTGAAGTTCGTCAGCAGTTTCAGTTACAGTGATGATGAAATCGAATATATCTGCACCCAGCTTCCCCGCTGTACCCCCGAATTCAAGGACTGGCTCAAACGCCTGGATTGCGCCGAAGTTAAAATCTATTCTCACAGTGAAGGCAACCTGGTCTTCCCACGCGTACCGATGATGCGGGTTGAAGGGCCTCTGGGTATCTGCCAGCTTCTGGAGACTACTCTGCTCAACCTGGTCAGTTACCCCAGCCTGGTAGCCACAAACGCGGCCCGTATGAGACTGGCGGCGGGAGTGGACAAGATCCTGATCGAATTCGGTATGAGACGGGCACAGGGTCCCGACGGTGCGGTCTCGGCGGCGCGTTACAGCTACCTGGGGGGCTTCGATGGGTCCAGCGACATGCTGGCCGGTCGCTTATTCGATATACCTGTCAGCGGGACACAGGCACATTCATATATTTCTTCATTCGCAAAACTTGAAGACCTCAGGAGCAAATCAATCGATGACTTCCGGGGTAAGCAAAGTGGATTTCTCGAAATTGTATTGAAATATCGCGAAGAACTCGCTTTTGATAGCACCAACGAGGGTGAATTGGCGGCTTTTATCGCCTACGCCCAGGCTTTTCCAAACGGCTTTCTGGCCCTTGTGGATACCTATGACACACTCGATTCAGGTGTACCAAATTTCCTCTGCGTCGCGCTGGCATTGAACGAAATCGGTTACGATCCGATTGGTATAAGGCTCGACTCCGGTGATCTCTCGCACCTGTCGAAAGAGACCCGCCGGATGTTCATCGAAACGGGCAAAAGATATGAACTCGACTTTTCAAACCTCAAGATAGTGGCCTCCAACGAAATCAACGAGGAAACCCTGCGTTCGCTGGCAGAGCAGGGACACGAGATAGATATCTTCGGAATCGGAACCCACCTGGTGACCTGCCAGAAAGATCCATCTCTGGGATGTGTTTACAAGCTGGTAGAGATAAACTCCGAAGCACGGATCAAGCTCTCGGAAAGCATTGCCAAGATGACTCTGCCAGCAAAAAAAGATGGTTACCGCCTTTATGGTGAACAGGGTCATCCAATTCTGGATTTGATGATAATGGAGGATGAAGAAAAACCACGAGCCGGGAAAAAGGTATTGTGCTGTCACCCATTTGAGGCCAACAAGCGAACCTATGTCACCCCGGAGCGCGTGGAAGCACTGCATCATCTGGTTTGGGATGGTAAAATAAGAGACGACAACCGCGCACTGACGGATATCCGCAAGTACTCAATGCGGAAAGTCAAGTCCCTGCGCAGGGATCATCTGCGGGCACTCAACCCGACTCCCTACAAGGTCTCACTGAGCGAAAAGCTGTTTAATTTTTCACACACAATGTGGAAACGTGAGGCGCCCGTACGCGAGATCAAGTAAAACGGCGGGTCATACTTAAATGTAAAAACAATAACTGATTTTGATCTCTTTACGATGAAGTTAACATGAATTACTGTTTGTCTTTATCGTCAAAACCTGTCCTGCCGGTATCCTTAGAGGAAGATTGAGAGTCCCGTTTCCGCTTTTTTTCCTCTTCGAGCTGACGCGCGAAATCTCTGACCTCTTCGGTGGGGACACGGTAACCGAGAAACCATCTTTTGAGCTTATACAGAAACGGTTTACCCTTCATGTGACGCTTTTTCATGATCTTATAAGCTCGTTCGAATTTGACCGAGCGGGCGTCATATTTTTCTATCTTCTGCATCAGAAGTTCGACATTATCGCGGCTTTCGATCGCCTCGCGGAAGATAGTGTAGCTCCTGAAATCGAACAGGGATTGTACAATCGGCTCAAAGAAAACCATCACCTGCGAACCGATGAAATTGAGCGGTTTGACTGACTCAATAAACATCAGAGCCGGCACGGTCATGCGCTTTTCGACCACCTTTTTGGCGACCTTATCGAGTACTTCCTCCTGTTCGGGAGGCAGTTTTTCTTCGCTATCTGTTTTCTGGTTCTTCCGGGGCGGAAGCGGAAACATCCTCTCCTGATCGCTCATCTTCCTCTTCTTCCGTTTTAATTTTTTGCCTGACTATCTCCAGAATCCTGTCGCGGTCGGCCGCACCGTATTTCAAAAACAATCCGCGAAAGTTTTCCATCCGCGACGGCCGTGCGAATGTCGAAAGGAACACGCCGTTCTTCTCAGGATAATACGAACGGAACATGCCCCATTTCTTGACCGATTTGGAAATCGTGTAGACCACTTCGATATGGTCTTCGTATAACCTGTAAGTGGTCGGAAAATAAAAAGAACGCATCGACCCGACCAAAACGACAGTGCCGATAATTGTAAAAAAGCGCGACTGGGTCAGGTAGTAAACCAGCACGAGAAGCAGAAACAGAAATACAGTCACCAAAGCGGTCACTATCCAGTTGGCTGTGGCCGGTTGGAAGACCCACTCGTAAAGCGGTCGCTCATCGTGCTTTCTGTCGGTTTGGTTTTCGGCCATGTCAAAACATAGCGCACTCAGGCCGATAAGTCAATACAGAGGCCGATCTATTTGCTTTAAGATTGACTTTATCGCCGGAGGATGTTTTTTGTTATCGGGAAGCGATCATGAAAATTAAGACGACACTATTAATACTTCTGGCGCTAACAGCTTTAGCCACGGCGCAGGCTTTCGACGAGGAAAACAAGCTCTCGATCTTCGAAATCATGCAACCTGATGGCTATTTCGGGACTGCTTTCGCAATCGAGGACAGCGTTCTCGGCAAGGTGCTATTGACCTGCAAGCATGTCCTCCAGGACTCGACCGGTGAATATTTCGATTTCGTGTTCATGCGCAAGAATCGCCTCCGGACCACCCGCCAGGTAGTTTCGGATACCTCTGTACATACCCTTCATCTCAAAGATAAGCGTGAAAAGCTGTTTATCGAGCATCCCGATAAAAACATCGATCTGGTGGCGATCCTGCTCGACCAGCCTCACAAGACCCTGCGCAGAATCGAACCGATCATCGCTTTTGACGGCAACCTGATCATGGACAAGCGGGCCCTGACATATATCGGCATCGACGAGGGCACAGAAGTCGAGATCGTCGGCTTTTCCCTGACCACCATGATCCCATTCGACAACATCAATTATCACACCTCCCGCTTCGGTAAGATCGCGTTGTATACCACTGATGATTACTCGCTTTCGATCGACGGCGAACGCAAAACCGCTAACTTTCTGCTTCTGGACGTCAGTATCCGCCCGGGCGATTCGGGCGCGCCGATAATCGCCAATATCGGCCAGAGGAGCTTTTTCATCGGGGTTGTGGCGGCACTGATGCCTGACACCGAGTTCGGGATTGGGTATCCATCTTACTACATCTATGATTTTCTGATGTCTATCCGCAAACAGCAGAACAACCGTTCTCTTCAGAGCCATCGCAAAAATTGACAATAATTGAAAATAATTACGAGTTATCAGCTTTAGCCCGGTCGAACTGGAGTATCAGCAGAGCGGAGATTATCAATGCTCCCCCTGCCAGATCGGTCGACTTGAGGGTTTGATTAAGAAGCAACCAGCCCATCAGGACCGCACTGACCGGCTCCAGGAGCACCATCAGCCCGGCCCGATGCGACTGCACGGTAGCGATCCCGCGATTGAACAGCAGGTAAGCAAATAATGTAGGCAGAAGCGCGAACCCCAGCAAAAACAGCCAGATTCGCCAGTCGAGAGGCAGGCTGATAGCCGAAATTTCCGGCTCGCTGAAGATAACCATGAATACCGGCCAGAGAAGCAGAAGCCAGATCAACCCGGACAAAAATGACCAGAACGTAATCGTCAAAGAAGGATAGTGCTTATGGCCGGCAAATTTGCGCATGAATATTATATAAATTGAATAACCCAATCCGGAAAGCAGTCCGCAGACATGGCCGAATGAGAACCCGGACTGTTTCAGGTCCCAGATCTGTACGATTACGATCACTCCAACCAGGGATAAAACTGCCGCGAGGATACCGTAGATACTGATCTTCTCTTTCAAGAGCAAAGCAGACAAAATCATGGTATAAACAGGTTGAGTGTACAGTAAAAGCACCGCGGTCGCGACCCCGACCAAAACAGCCGAGGATAGGTAGAACATGAAAAACAGCGCGATTCCGACCAGTCCGAACCAGCCGAAATGCTTGTAATCTGAAGATTTAAGGCGCAGACTGCTGTTAGGGTTGAGACGGTTGTAGATCAGAAACACGACCAGACAAATCGCGATTCTCAGGATGACCTGCTGGATCGTGGATACCTCGTAACGGCTCAGGTAAGTGGCGAAAATCGGGATGG
This sequence comes from Candidatus Zixiibacteriota bacterium, assembly GCA_014728145.1. Classification (NCBI taxonomy): domain Bacteria; kingdom Pseudomonadati; phylum Candidatus Zixiibacteriota; species Candidatus Zixiibacteriota bacterium. Next base: position 15,310 of record WJMC01000202.1, read on the forward strand.
TGCCGTAGAGAATACCCGAGGATGCGATATAAAAATATCCTTTCATATCGTTAATATAGCCTTATATTTCTAAAATTCAATCGACAAACCGAAAGGAATGCGATGAAACTTCTGATGATTTACGCCGACAGTTTCGGCTACACCCCGACTATGAAAACTCTCGAGGAAGCCCCGGAGGTGACAGACGGGCGAGTGTTCGAAAAAGCCCTGGTCGGATTCATCCAGATCGAAGCCGAGGACCAGGATGATGCCGGTTATATCGAGACCAAGCTGGTCAAAAACCTGAAGTGGGCGGCCCGCAAGAATGAGACTGAACTGGTTATCCTGCATTCATTTGCACACCTGTCGGAATCGAAAGCTGAAGCAGATTTTACCAGGCAGTTGTTCGACAGCGCCGAACAGCGCCTGATCCAGGCTGGCTATCGAACCGCCCAGACGCCATTCGGTTACTTCCATGACCTGAAGCTCTCGGCACCGGGATTCCCGCTGGCTCGTCTGTTTAAGGATATTCGTCCCCGATAGCGCAAACCAGCCAGGCAACCGCGCGTATAACTGTAGAGTTTGTGGAACAATCGGGCAAAATCGCTTGTTTTTTTCAGGCGATTGGTTAAATTGCCGATCGTATTTACAGATAGAACCGAAAGGTGGCTTAAGTATGCTTAACATTTCCGAAACTGCCTCAGTTGAACTCAACAAGGTGCTTGATTCGGAACAGGCCAAAGGCAAGAGCCTGATCCTGTACTATATGGGCGCTGGTTGAAGCGGTCCCCAGTTGGGTATGGCTCTGGATGAGTCAACGGATGGATTAAAGAAATTCGAATCGAACGGTATTACCGCTTACATGGACCCGAGGCTGGCAGAATTTCTGGCGCCTCACGGCGACATCAAAGTCGATTTCGTCAACAACCCGATGGGTCAGAGTGGCTACTCGATCAAGATCGGTGAAGGTTGCAAACCTGGTGCCTGCGGTTCAGCAGGAGAGAGCGGATGCGGCACTGACGAGGACAAAGGCGGATGTTGCGGTAGCTGATTGGATTATTACAACAGGATGTTCTATATGACAGCCCTTTAAAGGGCTGTTTTTTTATGGCATAAGCTGTGCCACACGGCTCTTGGAACCAGGCAGTTCCACATAGCGCATGCGGGCCGAATCCAATAAGCCGCGCAGTTGATA
>WJMC01000203.1 GCA_014728145.1 Candidatus Zixiibacteriota bacterium
TGATCTGGCCACCATGGACAAGGGCCTCACAACCATCCACTACAACAAGAGGAAAGATATTTGATGCAGAGCTGTGTAACAGACATCAATCGGATTGCCGATCAGCTCCGTGGTAAATTTGACGAGTCGGTGGTTGCCGAACAGCAGACTGTTGATCGCATCCCGACCATCTGGATCGAACCGGGCAATCTTAAAAACGTGCTGGCATATCTCAAAACAGAAATCGAACAGCCTTATTCTCTGCTTTACGACCTGACTGCTGTCGACGAACGCAACCGCGGTCATCGACAGGGGCAACCCGATGGTGAATTCACGGTCGTTTATCACCTGTTGTCATTTGAACGCAATGAAGATATCAGGATAAAAGTATCCTTGAAAAACGATACGCAAACACTCGACTCGATCGCCTCCCTGTGGCGCAATGCTGACTGGTACGAGCGCGAAGTCTACGATATGTTCGGGCTTCGGTTTGACGGTCATCCGAATCTGCGCAGAATCCTGATGCCTCCCACCTGGGAGGGTCATCCGCTTCGCAAGGACCATCCCGCCCGCGCGACAGAGATGGGGCAGTTCAGCCTTCCCGACGATCGCCAGGACCGCGAGCAGGAGGCTCTCCAGTTCAGGCCGGAAGAATGGGGCTTAAAACGCGAGAGCGAAGAAAGCGAATTCATGTTTTTGAATCTCGGACCGCAACACCCGGGCACTCACGGCGTCCTGCGTGTCATTATGCAACTCGACGGCGAACTGATCCTCGATGCTGTCCCGGATATAGGCTACCATCATCGGGGCGCCGAGAAGATGGCCGAAAGGCAGTCCTGGCATACGTTCATTCCATACACCGACCGCATCGACTACCTGGCCGGGGTGATGAACAATCTGCCGTATGTCATGGCGATCGAAAAAATGGCCGGAATAGAAGTACCCGAGAGAGCAAAAGTGATCCGGATCATGCTCTGTGAATTATTCCGTATCGCCAGCCACCTGGTCTGGTACGGCACATTCGCGCAGGATATCGGGGCATTGTCGCCGGTCTTTTTCATGTTCAACGACCGCGAGCGGGTGTTTAGAATCATTGAATCCGTTTGCGGAGACCGGATGCATCCGAACTGGTTCAGGATCGGCGGTGTGGCTGATGATCTGCCTGAGGGCTGGGATCACCTCGTAAAGGAATTTCTCGATTATATGCCCAAACGCCTGAAAGAGTACGACGGGCTGGTAATGAAAAACAGTATCTTTAAGGCCCGCACTATTGGTATCGGGACATATAATAAGGAAGAAGCGATCGAATGGGGAGTGACCGGGCCGGGACTGCGTGCCACCGGCTTCGAGTGGGATTTCCGCAAGGCGCGTCCGTATGGCGGTTACGACCAGTTCGAGTTCGATATACCGACAGCGCAAAACGGTGATTCCTACGACCGAGCGCTGGTCCGGATCGAAGAGATCCGCCAGAGCCTGAGGATCATCGGGCAGTGCATGGAGAACATGCCCGCGGGCCATTTCAAGTCGGATCATCCTCTGACAACACCGCCTCGCAAAGATCGCACCATGCACGATATCGAGACTTTGATTAATCACTTTTTAAATGTCAGCTGGGGACCGGTGATTCCACCCGGAGAAGCGTTCGTGGGTGTCGAGGCGCCCAAGGGCAACAACGGATATTATCTGATTTCTGACGGTGACACGACCTCGTACAGAACAAGAATCAGGACACCATCGTTTCCGCATATACAGATGGTTCCCTTCATGAGCAGGGGTTATACTGTTGCGGATATGCTGACGATTCTGGGCAGTATCGATTTTGTACTGGCCGATGTTGACCGATGAGTATGGATTCAAATATGCTTTCTGAAGCTGAAATGCGCGAGATAGAAGAAGAGCTGTCGCACAGTCCGAGCAAGCAGGCGGCCTGTATCGAGGCATTGAAAGTCATCCAGCGTAACCGCGGATGGGTTTCCGACGAGAGCCTGGCGGAACTGGCCGAATTCATGAAGATGTCACCGGCTGAACTGGACAGCGTAGCGACATTCTACAACCTGATATTCCGACGTGAAGTCGGCCGGCATGTCATCCTGATCTGCGACAGTGTAAGTTGCTGGATCACCGGCTATGACAACCTGGTTGCTCATTTTAAAAACAAACTGGGCATCGAACCGGGCCAGACCACATCCGATGGGCGTTTCACGCTCCTGACGATTCCCTGCCTGGGGGTCTGCGAACATGCTCCGGCGATGGTGGTCGACAGGCAGACTTTCTGGGAGCTGACAGAGGATAAAATCGATAAGATTCTGGAGGATTTTAAATAGAGCTGATGGAAAAACCGCTGACTCAAAATATCGGCGCCGATTTAAAGCCGGCCTCACTGGCCGACTATGAGGAATCGGGTGGTTACAAGGCCATGAAGAAGGCCTTAAAAGAGATGACGCCCGAGGATGTGCAAAAGCAAGTCAAGGACTCCAATCTGCGTGGGAGAGGCGGTGCCGGATTTTCAACCGGGATGAAATGGGGATTTGTTCCTATGGGGGAGAACGCTCCCAAACAGAAATACCTGGTGGCCAATGCCGACGAGATGGAGCCGGGGACTTTTAAGGATCGCTATATCATGGAGGGTGACCCGCATGAACTGCTGGAGGGGATGATCCTGGCCGCTTACGCGATTGAAGCCCCGACAGCTTACATATTCCTGCGCTGGGCATACAAAAAAAGCGAGGAAGCACTCAGAAACGCGATTAAGGAAGCTCACAATAAAAACTATCTGGGCAAAAACATCCTGGGAAGCGGATTTGATCTCGAGCTTTATGTGCATGTCTCGGCCGGACGCTATATGTGCGGTGAGGAAACCGGCCTGTTGAATTCGCTCGAAGGCAAACGTGCCAATCCGCGCGCCAAACCACCGTTTCCGCAAGCCTGCGGCCTGTGGGGCAAGCCGACTATCGTGCAGAATGTCGAGACTCTCGCCAACGTACCGCATATTATCGCACATGGCGCCGAATGGTACAAAAACCTCAGCAAAACCGATGATGGCGGAACCAAGCTCTATGGTGTCAGCGGCAGGGTCAAAAATCCGGGGATGTGGGAATTGCCGATGGGTACCAGCGCGCGGGAGATCATCTACGAACATGCCGGCGGTATGCACGACGGGCTCGATCTCAAGGGTTTCCTTCCCGGCGGAGCCTCGACCGATTTTCTGACACCCGATCATCTGGATATACCGCTCGATTTCGATTCTGTCACCAAAGCCGGAAGCCGTATGGGTACCGGCACCATGATAATACTCGACGACAGGACCTGCCCGGTTGCGATGATGGCCAACCTGGAACATTTCTTCGCCCAGGAATCCTGTGGATGGTGCACGCCCTGCCGTGAAGGATTGTCATGGTGTGCCAAAATACTGAAAGCAATCGAAGCGGGTCAGGGTCAGATGGAAGATCTGGATATTCTGAAACAACATTGCGAACAGCTCGGACCGGGCAACACATTCTGCGCCCTCGCGCCCGGAGCGGTCGAACCGCTTCAGAGCGCATTGAAATATTTCCGTGAAGATTTTGAAAGACATATCAAAGAAGGAAAATGTCCCTACAAATAGATTATGGCGACTCTGTATATAGATGATAAAAAGTTTGAGGTCGAGGAAGGCAAAAACCTGCTCGAAACGGTCCTGACGCTCGGATTCGACTTGCCTTACTTCTGCTGGCATCCGGCACTCGGTTCGGTCGGAGCCTGCCGTCAATGCGCGGTGATCCAGTACAAAGACAAAGAAGATACCATGGGCAAAATCGTGATGGCCTGTATGGAGCCTGTGTCGGATGGTATGCGAATTTCGGTCGAAGCTGAGAAGGCGAAACAGTTTCGAGCTTCGGTAATCGAATGGCTGATGGTCAGTCATCCCCATGACTGCCCGATCTGCGACGAAGGAGGCGAATGTCATCTGCAGGACATGACCGTCATGAGCGGTCATAACTACAGACGTTACAAATTCAAGAAGGTCACCTTCCGCAACCAGGAGCTGGGACCGTTCATCAATCACGAGATGAACCGTTGCATTACATGCTATCGCTGTGTCAGGTTTTACCGCGACTTCGCCGGAGGAGATGATCTGCGTGATTTCGGAACCGCCGATCATGTCTACTTCGGACGCGAAAAAGACGGTATACTCGAAAGCGAATTCTCCGGGAACTTGGTCGAGGTCTGCCCGACAGGGGTATTCACCGACAAGACCCTGAAAAAGCATTACGCCCGTAAATGGGATCTGCAGGGCGCGCCCTCGATCTGCCAGCATTGCGGACTGGGTTGCAACACGATAGCGGGTTCCCGTTACGGTCGCCTGGTGCGCACGCTCAACCGCTTCAATCATGACGTCAACGGTTACTTTATATGTGACCGAGGACGATTTGGCTATGAATTCACAGCGAGCCCTAAACGTATACGCAGGCCTTTAAAAGCGCGGGAGGATACGCATGTCGAATGCAGTCTCGCGGAAGCGGTCGATAATGCTTCCGGGATGATAGATTCCGGAAAAGCTATTGGCATCGGTTCACCGCGCGCCTCGCTCGAATCCAATTACGCATTGCGTAAACTGGTCGGCAAAGAAAATTTTTATTCCGGATTGAAAAGGACCGAGTGTTCGACTCTGGCGAAAATATATGAAGTACTGACTACCCGCCCGGTGCCGACTGCTTCGATGCACCAGGTTGAGCGGGCCGATGCTGTTCTGGTTTTGGGAGAGGACTTGACCAACACTGCGCCGATGCTGGACCTGGCAATCCGCCAGGCAGTCCGCAATCAGCCGATGAAAAAAGCTGAGGCTCTAAAGATTCCGGAGTTCAATGATTTTGCGTTGCGCGAGCTTGCCCAGGATGAACATGGTCCGCTTTATATCGCCAACCCGACAGCCACCAGGCTCGACGGGATCGCTACCGATGTTTGTCAAACAGCACCCGATGATATCGCACGGCTGGGTTTCGCGATCGCAAATGTAATCGATCCCAAAGCTCCCGCGGTCAAAGACCTCGCAGGTGATCTCAAGAAAATGGCTGAAAAGATAGCGAGTGATCTGCAGGATGCAGATCGTCCGGTGATTATCGGCGGAACCAGCCAGTTTAACACAGCGATTATCGAGGCCATAGCGAATATAGCTCAGGCGTTGCATGCCAAAAACGATCAGACTAAAGTCTGCTATACTCTGCCCGAATGTAACAGCCTCGGAGCGTCATTGTTCGATACTGGTCCTGTCGAAGATATTCCGGAGAAAGCCAAAAGCGGAAATTACGAGACGCTGGTGATCCTGGAAAATGATATCTATCGCAGGTTACCGCACAAGACTGCCGACGAGCTGTTGTCGGGATTTAAGAATGTAATTGTTTTGGATTACCTGGAAAATCGAGCGATGCCAGAATCGAGCTTGGTGTTGCCGTCGGCCAGCTATGCCGAAGGTGATGGTACCCTGATCAATAACGAGGGCAGGGCTCAGAGATATTTCCAGGTTTTAGATCCCCATCCGATGATTCATGAAGGCTGGCGCTGGATCAGGGATATGCTGATTAAAAACGGCGGTGACGGTGCTACAGGCTGGAACAGCCCCGATATCATCGCCTCCGAAGCATTAAACGAACTTCTTGATATCGATAAGAAAATCGAGGTCGCGCCCGATCCCGACTACCGCATTCACGGGCAAAAGCTTCCCCGCGCGTCTCATCGCTACAGCGGTCGTACCGCGATGAAAGCCCATGAGAGCGTCCACGAGCTCAAACCTCCGGAGGATCTGGATTCACCCATGACTTTCACCATGGAGGGCTACCGCGGGCCACGGCCCGGGTCGCTCAATTCGATCTTCTGGGCGCCGGGATGGAATTCCGTTCAATCGGTCAGCAAGTATCAACTCGAAGTTGGCGGAAAACTGCGCGGAGGCGATCCGGGTATTCGGTTGATTGAACCTTCGGGCAAAAGTGAACACGTTTATTTCAGGGATATACCGTCGCAGTTTGCGCCAAAAAAAGATATGCTTCTGGCAGTTCCGATCTACCATATCTTTGGAAGTGAAGAGCTCAGTTCAGATGCGGCCGAATTGTCGAAACTGATACCTGAATCATACATCGCGTTGAATAATACAGAAGCGAAGAGATTGAATGCTGAAGATGGTGCGCTGGTTAAAATAATCATGAATAGCGAAACATACAGCCTGAAATTGAAGATCGTTGAAAAGCTTCCCGACGGTTGCGCCGCTATTCCGTTCGGTCTCAAAAACACCAGGGGAATAGCTCTTCCGGGTGAAGTCAAAATCGAGGTGGCGAAATAATGCTGGCGGATGCCATATACGGAAGTTTGATCGCGTTGACGGCTATGAGCGCGGTATTGACAATGGCGGCCGGGATGATCTGGCTGGAGCGTCGGCTTCTGGGTTTGTGGCAGGATCGTTACGGCCCCAACCGGGTCGGACCTTTCGGCATCCTGCAGGTGGTGGCAGATATGATCAAGATCTTCTTCAAGGAAGACTGGATGCCGTCGTTTGCCGATCGGTTCGTGTTCTTTTTAGCGCCCGGAGTAATTATCCTGACTGTGCTGATGACTTTCGCTGTGGTGCCGATCACATCATCGATCAATATTCTCGATTCGAATATCGGGCTACTGTTCTTTTTGGCGATGTCGTCTTTGGGAGCCTACAGCATCGTCCTGGGAGGCTGGGCGTCGAATAATAAATACTCGCTTTTAGGCGCGCTTCGGGCCGCCTCGCAGATGATCTCCTATGAGGTCTTCATGGGGCTTTCCCTCCTGGGAGTGGTGGCGATGAGCGGGACATTCAACCTGGCAGAGATTGTCGATGCGCAGAAAAATATGTGGAATATCGTTCCGCAGTTTTTCGGTTTCATAGTCTTTCTGATCGCGGCCATCGCCGAGACCCATCGACTGCCGTTCGATATTCCCGAGGCCGAAAGCGAACTGGTGGCCGGCTTTCATTCGGAATACTCCGGTATGAAGTTCGGCATGTTCTTCGTCGGCGAATATCTCGGTATCGTGGTTATATCGTCAATGATCACGGTGCTCTTTCTGGGCGGATGGCATGGTCCGATCCTGCCGCCCTTCGTATGGTTCTTTTTGAAGACCTTCGTGTTCATGGTCTTTTTTATATTGCTCAGAGCCACGCTTCCGCGTCCCCGTTTCGATCAGTTGATGTCCTGGGGATGGAAGCTTATGCTGCCTTTGGCGCTGGCGAACGTTGTTGTAACCGGGGCGGTAGTTTTACTTTGGAATTAGAAATGAGGAAATATAGATGTTCAGCATTTTAAGATCGCTCTGGATTATCCTGAAGCATACCTTCCGCGCCCGTGAAACGGTGCAGTACCCGGAACAGAAACCGGAGCTTGCACCTCGTTATCGCGGCCGCATAGTTCTTTCCAAAGATCCCGACGGTGAAGAACGCTGTGTGGCCTGCTACCTCTGCGCGGTGGCCTGTCCGGTAGATTGTATTTCGCTCCAGGCTACTGAGGATGAACATGGCCGTCGTTACCCGGAGTTCTTCCGGATCAATTTCTCACGCTGTATCTATTGCGGGTTCTGCGAGGAGGCCTGCCCGACATACGCAATTCAGCTCACGCCCGATTTCGAGATGAGCGAATACGATCGTCAGAACATGGTCTATGAAAAAGAGCATTTGCAGATTGACGGGCAGGGTAAATATCCCGGCTATAA
>WJMC01000204.1 GCA_014728145.1 Candidatus Zixiibacteriota bacterium
CACGTAGATGGTTTTATGACGTCACTTTCGGACGGGGGTTCGATTCCCCCCACCTCCACCATTTTTCGTTTTCCCTAAGTCATTGAAAATTAACACTAAGTGCCTGAAATAAGGGCATTTGTGCGCCTCCATCTGCCTGAACAATACCGAATATCATGCAATAACTTACAACAATTGTGGTCACAATACGTTGTAAGTCATTGTGCCGCAACGCGAGTATGGAGTTCGATCCTGCCTCCAGCATTTTTGTTTTCCTCAAGTAAATAAAAAAACTGGTATTACGATGGAAACACAAACATTTCTACGACAGAGTTAGCGCTCATGATTACGTGAAGTAACCCGTATATCCTACAATCACAAATCGGATGTACAAATTCCCCTGACCGCCGAAATAAGCAACCATAATATTATGGATTTGTCCATCCCCTATTATAAATCCTGTTCTGAGTTACGTTCTTACACGTCTGTGAAGCAGACAGGAATCAATGATCACCAGCTTTGGAATCAGGAATGACCTGGGTAATGGAGCTGACACGACTGAACATTTTCTTCCGGTTGAGTCCGATCACAATCACGGCAACGATGATCAGAATATATGTATCATAAGGCTGGGCGTCGGGCCATATCGGATTCATGAGCTGGAAATGCATGAAGGCCGCCAGGAGTATGCTGCCGCGCGACGCATTGAACAACTGAGTCACAATAAGGCTGATGGCTATGGTGCCGGCGAAGAATGGGCCAAATGACCAGGCGCTTTGCTGGGTTCCGCTGAGCAGAAACGCGGGTAGGTGCCAGAATCCCCACACGATGCCTATGATCATGGCAACCCACACAGGAGCAAACTTGCGTTGAAGCAGGGGCTGTGCGAATCCCCTCCAGCCGAACTCCTCCACAGGACCTTTTATAACGCTGAGTGCGATTGCGGCAACAAGACCTCCAAACGAGGAAAACGGAAACGGTTCTGAAGAGAGTGTACCTTTCATAGCCGCGCCCCCGTAAAAAACCAGCGGGAGGCCGACAAGCAAGAAGGCGTACCAGTATTTGGAGCAACGCCACAGCAACAATCTGGTCAGATACCGCTTCAGACCGCCGACACCCGTTTTGTGCAAGATTATTGTAAAGGCTGCAATAGCCGGTGCATACACCGCGAGAAAAAATAACGGGTGATCACCGGTTAACTGACCGAATAAGGCAGTCATCTGATCCGTCAGGAAAATGTACAGCGCGAGTATTCCCCAAGTAATGCCGAAAGTCATAATCAGAAAAGGTACAAGGGATTTCACAGTAATCTGTTTTCCTGTTGCTGCTGAGTCTCTGGTATTCATCAGGGTATCATCCTCCGATTTGTTTTATACTTAGTCACCGCTCTCGTCTTGCCTGGCCCCAACGATAACTATCTCGGCAAGACACTTCTCCATGTCCTCAACTACTGGCTCAGAATGATCGACTATCCCGATATCAGTGTTGATCTGAAAGGCAATGCAGATATCATATTCGGGATAGTAACGCAGACTGGAAGTGTATCCCGGGATCCAGCCACCATGGCCATATGTCGGTCCGAAAGGTCCACCGATGTGAACAGCCACCGCTAATCCGTAGCTCGTGCTTGAATCGGTGTCGACGACGGGCACAGAGGCAAGCAGATCATCGAGATAGTCGTGCTCCATCACCTGTCCCTCATAAAGCATTTTACCCCATACTGCCAGATCTCTGGAATTGCTGACAAATCCACCGCCGGACCATTCAATCCTCGGGCTCCAAACCATGCGACCGGGCGCAGAAATCGTTTTTGGCGGTAGACCAAAAGCATTATCCTCGGCCATATAACCCGCGGAGAGCCCAGGCAAATCCACCTGGTCAGAAGGTTCCGTGCGAGAAAGTTTCAGCGGGTTGAGAAAACGAATCACCACTTCATCGTACCAACTGCGCCCGGTGACTTTTTCAATAACGAGACCGAGCAGGAGATATCCTGTATCCGTGTAATGCCATCCTTTGCCTGCTGAGAAAAGCGGTTGTTCATCGAGAACGAATGCAATCAGTTCCTCAGGCGCGAAGGGATTGTCAATATCGTCCCAACGGTCGCTGAAAGCTTGAGCAAACCTCTCGCTTTCCACATGATTAGGAATGCCCGAGGTATGGTTCAGAAGTTGCCTGAGCGTTATGGATCCATGATTGGGCAGTCTCTCGAACCACGGCCGATCACCGAGCCATTTCGATACCGGATCATCGAGAGCCAGCAAGCCGTCGCCGGCCAGATCCAGCAACGTCGCTCCCACAAAGGTCTTGCCTATGCTGGCTGCCAGCATGCGCGATTCAGGTGCCATTGGGATCTCGCGCTCAATATCGGCGAACCCGACTGCGACCACCTCGGCTGTCCCATCTGGTAATACATAAGCCGCGGTTGCACCAGGGAATCGATATTCTTCATAGAGCGAATCCAGTTGTGCCTTAAACTGCATCTTCAATGTTTGATTGTTTGAACAGGCTAAACTTATGACACTACTTACCATCACTATAACAAAGAAGGCTAATGACAGCTCAACAATTCGATGCCATGTTTTCATACAAACTCCTCCGGAAAAACCTTAGCCAGCCATTAAAGCCCGATCTGAAGTCCGGTCCTCAGGTACTGGCTTGGTTTTAGGTCGTTAGAAACGATTTCTTCATCTCCGGAATAGAATTCGAAACGATGCAGGCCGATGATTCCTGCTTCCACGTTCAAGCGCAGATGTTTCGACAGTTTTATTTTGGCTGCTGGACCAAGGGTCATCATTGTATATCTGAGTTCAGGACGATTGACCTGGTAGCCTTGAGGGTCAAAGTGGTAATTGTCTCCGTCGCCGGATAGCAGCACGCCCAAGTCAACTCTTTGACTGGCTTTGTACCATACTTCCAGACTTGAGGGCAGAATAGCGTTTGCAGACCATTTATCACCATCATTGAATTCCAAAGAGATCACCGGCAGAGGAACAGCAGAGCCAAACTGCGTCGAATAAGCTGCTCCGATTCCGATAGAAAAACTTTCGCTGAAATGCCGGTTGACTATAATGGCGGTCTGAAAGCTGAGGTCTTCAGAAGAAATCCCTGCTTCAAAATCGGAGGCCAGAGATGGATTTACCATAGTCAATAACGACCACTTACCGGAGAAACGGTGCATAAGAGTAAAACTATAGCCAACTCCGTGCAAATTCTCAAGTATACTCTCTGTCTTACGGTACTGAAATCCGATACGCTGATATGAGAGTTCATTTAGTATTATAGTTCTTCCCTCGGAGAACATAAATGGATAAGCAAAGGTTGTCCTGAACTTAGACAACCGAACCTGAGCATCATCGACAAAGGAACCATCCTCCATTTCAATCGGCTCATCAACAGTCTGATAAGGAATAAAATCATAACTGACAGAATATGAAGGTCTCATCTGGGCCGCTACACCACTTGAGAATATAAGGATGAATACGGCAATAAACGTTGTTTTAAGCCACAAGTGTCTCATAAATGCATTGCCTCCAGTGAGCGTTATTGCGTTATCACATCCACGGGGGACAATCCGGATAACACAATGTGAATTTCTTCTACTGCTTTGTTTTTTAATTTTCTGATTCTGATCATCACAGATTCTTGCTTGTCCATGGGTACAATGTCATTGATTCAATGCTGTTGCCGCGAGTTGACATTCCAGAGCGCGGAAAAAGCTATCCCTGATCTGCTCTACGGTAATTCCTTGAACAGCCAGGACTAACTCACCTCGGTTCTGTATCAATTCAATTACGCCGTTGCTCTGGCACCACAGCAGAAGTGACATCTTCTGCGGATGGATGTTGGAGCGAATTGTGCCATCATTGATTCCATCCGCTATCGCATCAGCCAGAATTCGATGGATCCTCTGTACGGCCTGCATGTATTCGTTTACCATCGGGTCATCTGAAAGCGGTGCAAAGACTTTTACATCCATTCTCCCCAGCTGAACTTTCGCCTGGAAATAAACTGGGCTCTCCATGGCATGATCGAAATAGAAATGACCGATTTTCAAGGTGCGATCCAGACCGCTCCGGCCCTCCTCGTAAGCACGACGGAATCCCTCTTCCTCTTTTTTTGTTCCACGGAGGTCAAGTCCAAGCAGAAGAAGTTGTTTGCTCGCGAAGTAGTTGTAGATGGTCGCTTTTCCAAGCTCGGCGGCTGAGGCGATCTCCTCCATAGTTGCGTTCTCGATCCCGTTATCCATAATCACCCGTGTGGCCGCATCGAGAATCATGTCTATTCGCTGCTGGCGTTCTTTCGCCTTTCTCTCCTCTATACCCATACTGCACCACACCTGAATAAAAGTAACCACATTTCCGAACGACAGTCCATATACGACCTATAGTTTATATACGACCGCCGGTCGTAAAGTTCAAGAAAATTTCTTATTGTCTTTCAAATTCTTTGAAAAGAGCGCAACATAAATCTATCGAAGCGGCATAAATCCTTGTTCTACTAAAGGATAGCGTCCAGCGAATATTGGCTTACCCCAATTATTGCTAAAATCCAGCATATACGAGAGAACTTTTATCTTCGTTTTGGGTTAAGGATAATAGCAAGTTAAACGGCCACAAGTAAGGCAATGGGTTGATAAGTAATGTAAGAGAATCCATTACCTGAATTGGACAATGAGGTTGAAAATGGCAGAGAAAACTACAGTTGATGGTTACAAAGGTGAATCTACTCGCAAAGCGCTGAAAAATTACACCTATTTAGGTTGCCCGATGACAAAAAACCGCACAGCCTGGTGTTTTCGTTTATGTATACCTGATTCCGACGGTACCGGCTTTTGCGGTCGTGTCGCTCCCCACGGTATCACCAGCCGTATCCAGCAGGGAATAGAGGATTACAGTAAGACACAAGACGAATCAGCATGACAATCAGGCTCTCGAATATATGATCCGTATAGCTTGATGTTGTTCAAAAATAAAGGGAGGCTGACAGATTCAACCTCCCTGATTTATTTTCAGCAACAGTTACTACTGAGCGAGATCGAAGCGATCGAGGTTCATCACTTTATCCCACGCGAGAATGAAATCGTGCACGAACTTCTCCTTCGCATCTTCACTCGCATAAACTTCCGCAATCGCTCGCAATTGCGAATTCGATCCGAAGATCAGGTCGATCCGCGTACCAGTCCATTTTTTGTCACCGCTGTTCCGATCGATTCCTTCATACAAATAATCTGAACCGGAGGATTTTTGCCACTCTGTATTCATATCCAGCAGATTCGCAAAGAAGTCATTCGTCAGGCTTTCCGGCTGTTTCGTGAATACCCCATGTTCAGATTTATCAAAATTCGCGTTCAATACACGCATACCGCCAATAAGCACTGTCATCTCAGGAGCAGTAAGAGTCAGCAGATTGGCCCGATCCAAAAGCAGCTTTTCGGCAGGTACAGCATATTCTTTGGGCATATAATTGCGAAATCCATCGGCTTTCGGCTCCAGCACACTGAAAGATTCAGCATCAGTCTGCTCCTCGGAAGCATCCATACGACCGGGAGTAAATGGAACGGTTACATCGTAACCGGCAGACTTCGCCGACTTTTCGACGGCCGCGCATCCCGCTAAAACGATCAGGTCGGCCAGTGAGATCTTTTTATCTCCAGATTGCGAATCATTGAATTCTTTTCGAATCTGTTCCAATGAATGCAACACTTTCGCCAGTTGTTCCGGTTGATTTACTTCCCAGTCCTTTTGCGGTGCCAGCCGAATTCTCGCGCCATTCGCACCACCGCGCATATCCGACCCACGGAAAGTCGATGCCGAGGCCCAGGCAGTCGCTACCAGTTCCGGTATAGACAGTCCCGAGGCGAGGATTTTATCCTTCAGTTCCGCAATATCTTCTTCATCAATTAAATCATGGTCGATATCCGGAATGGGGTCCTGCCAGATGAGGTCTTCTTTGGGGACTTCCGGTCCGAGATAACGTGAACGGGGCCCCATATCGCGGTGAGTCAGCTTGAACCACGCGCGAGCGAAGGCGTCGGCGAATTCTTCGGGATTTTTCTGAAAACGCCGCGCAATCGGCTCATAGATCGGATCATAACGAAGCGATAAGTCCGCGGTTGTCATCATAGGCCGGTGTTTCTTCGAAGGATCGTGGGCATCGACTATCATGTCTTCTTCTTCCACATCCTTGGCCAGCCACTGGTTTGCCCCCGCCGGGCTTTTGACCAGTTCCCACTCGTATTTGAAGAGCGTATTCAAGTAACCCATATCCCATTTTGTCGGATTTGGCTTCCAGGCACCTTCAATACCGCTGGTGATGGTATCACCGCCCTTTCCGCTCTTGTAACCGCTTTTCCATCCCAGGCCCTGCTCTTCGATCGGGGCGGCCTCGGGCTCAGGCCCGAGAAGTTCAGCATCACCCGCACCGTGACACTTACCGAATGTGTGCCCACCGGCCACGAGCGCGACGGTTTCCTCATCATTCATAGCCATACGCGCAAAAGTTTCGCGCACATCACGGCCTGATGAGACCGGATCAGGGTTGCCGTCGGGACCTTCCGGATTGACATAGATCAACCCCATCTGTACCGCCGCCAGGGGATTTTCCAGCTCCCGGTCACCACTGTAACGGCTTTTGGGCTCGTCGCTGGTGGCCAGCCATTCCTCCTCGGCCCCCCAGTAGGTATCCTCTTCCGGTTCCCAGATATCCTCACGACCCCCGGCAAATCCAAAGGTCTTCAGGCCCATCGACTCCAAGGCACAGTTGCCGGCCAGGATCATCAGATCAGCCCAGGAAATCATCTTGCCGTATTTCTGCTTAATCGGCCACAGCAGACGACGCGCCTTGTCGAGGTTGACATTGTCCGGCCAGCTGTTTATAGGAGCAAAACGCTGGTTGCCGGTGCCTCCGCCTCCACGGCCGTCGCCCATACGATAGGTCCCCGCACTGTGCCAGGCCATACGAATAAAGAGCCCGCCGTAGTGACCGTAATCAGCCGGCCACCAGTCCTGCGAGTCAGTCATCAGGGCATATAGGTCTTCTTTCAATGATTTGTAATCGAGTTTTTTGAACTCCTCAGCGTAACTAAAATCCGCCCCCATAGGATTGGATTTGGCAGAATGCTGATGCAATATCTTCAGATTGAGCTGGTTCGGCCACCAGTCCCGATTGGAAGTACCGCTACCGGCAGTGGGACTGCTCTTCATACCGGTTACCGGACACTTGCCGGAACTTTCCATGTTTTGGTCTGTCATAATCTCTCCTTCATCGAAAATTGATTCACAAGACTGTTCTAGTTTATGTATATATTGATTCACAAGATTTCATATTCAATAATACCTGTCTTCGATATTTTTCCAATAGACAGAGCAGGTCTAATATTAGACGCTGTATAATCACACCTTAAAAAAACACACATTATTTCTTCCGCTTGCCTCGCAAAACGATCTGAAATTCGGTTATCTCGAAATCTTTTAACTTCTCCTTTCCCCTGACCTGCAATTGGTTCCAGGGGATGTCGTAAATACGGCCCGTATCGATATCGATCAGGTGGTGATGTTTTTCAATATTCGGATCGAAAATAACTGCACCTTCCCGGATAGTCTGCACACTCAAAAGACCTTTTTCGACGAGAAGATTCAGTGTATTATAAACCGTGGCTCGCGAAACTGTAGGACATTTCCTGCGAGCAGAATTTAACACATCGTCCGCCGAGGGATGAGATTTACTTTTCAATACGGATTCTACAACTGCAATTCTCTGAGGAGTCGGTTGAATATCACATTGTCGCAAAATCGAAATGATGTCCTTCATGAGTTTATAATAAGTATTATTTTAGACACTATCAAACTCCAATATATAGTAGAATAAAAACTTCGGTTAAGGCCTGTTTTTAGTTTTCTAACACTTCCATGTCGATCCTTGTTCCTTTGGCTGATACGATATTCTTAACAATACTGATAATTTCAAAAATGATCGTTTTTATGCGATTGGCTTGACTTAAACCAGAAAGCGAACTATCCATGCTTCAGAAAAACTATTTTTAAGCAGGATTAAAAGATGTGGATGATTACGATAAGATAAAAAATTCATATAACAAGATCGCGCGGGATTATCACGAGAAGAGACACAATCCGAAATCCGCTTCCTGGAATGATTGCCTGGAAAGCCCCGCAATAGATACGGTGTTACAACCCATAGTCGAAGGTCGCAGGGTCCTTGATCTGGGATGTGGTACCGGGCTATTGAGCGGTAAAATTCATGCCTGGGGAGGGATGGTTAACGGTATCGACATATCCGAAAGTATGATAGAAATCGCGCGAGAGAACTATCCGTCAATTGACTTCGAGGTAGCAGATACACGGCAACTGCCATGTGAGGACAATCACTATGAGATAGTCGCCAGCTCTCTTGTTATGCATTACACCCGCGACCTCAAGCAGGGTTTCGCCGAGGTCTCCAGAGTGCTCAAGGATGGCGGAGAATTCGTCTTTACCATGCATCACCCGCTCAATGAATCAATCGACATGAACAGGTCTGACAAAAAGGGCAGTATTTTTTTACGGCCATACTTCAACGCTGATCCTTATTACTGGCAGATGTGTGGCGAGAAGCTTTTGAGCTATCATCATACTTTCGAGAATATAATCAAGTCGCTTAAATCCGCCGGTTTTGTCCTGCTCGATCTGACAGAATGCCGTCCAGCCTCGAGCGCAAAAGAGACCTTCGAGGACTACGAATTCACTTCAAAGTACCCGACCTTTTGCCTCTTTCACGCCCGCAAAGTGTAGCTTTCGCAGGATCGAAAGAGAATTAGTCGTCCCACCCGATGAAAGGATCCTGCAGTCAAAATCCATGTTTTCACTTTCTTTTTGTTTTCATCTCAGCCAGCGATATGTCAGCTTAATCCTGAATCTTACTGTTAAACTGGATGCCATGGACGATGTAATACAATGACGGCACCACGATCAATGTCAATAACGCAGAAGATATCATCCCGCCCACCATGGGAGCGGCGATTCGCCGCATGACTTCGCTTCCGGTGCCGTGGCCCAGCATGACCGGCAAAAGCGCCAAAATAGTGGTAGCCACGGTCATGACCTTGGGCCGGACTCGTTCCACCGCGCCCTCGGTAATAGCGGCCCGTAAATCGGAGATATTCTTGAGAATGCCTTCTCGTCTGAAGCGGTCACGCGCTGATTTCAGATAGACGATCATCACGACACCGGTCTCGGCCGCAAGCCCCGCCAAAGCGATGAAACCTATATACACAGCTACCGATGTATTGAATCCCAGAAGATACATCAACCAGATACCGCCCACCAGTGAAAATGGAAGTGACAGCATCACGATCAACGTATCGGATATACTCCTGAAATGCAGATAGAGGAGCACCAGGATCACGAAGATTGCAAGGGGAATAATTACCGATAATTTTTCAGCAACTTCTTCCATGTTCTCGTACTGACCGGACCAGACCATTGAATAACCCTTTGGCAGGGCCACTGTCCGGGCCACACTTTCACGGGCCATCTCCACGAAACTGCCGACATCGGCATCCTTGAGATCGACGAAAACCCAGGCAGTTGGCCGAGCATTTTCAGACTTGATCATGGCCGCCCCGCGCGAGAAACCCAGACTGGCAACCTGGCCCAGCTGTACACTACCACCGTCAGGAGTCGCAATCAGCGTTCTGGCAATTCCCTCCGGGCTGTCGCGCAGTTCGCGCGGGTAGCGAACGATGACGTCGTAGCGCTCCCGGCCCTCGATATTCTCGGTCACTGTCATACCGCCGACCGCAGTCGAAAGAACCATATTAATATCACCCGGCGTCAGACCGTAGGCGGATGCCTTGAAACGGTCGATTTTTATATCGAGATAGTTGCCCCCGGTTATCCGTTCACCATAGACCGAACGAATCCCCGGCAGTTCTTTCACAACCGTTTCGATTCTTTTCGCGATTGCGTTCAAACTATCAAGATCAGGCCCCATGATCTTGATACCCACAGGAGTTTTGATACCGGTGGCCAGCATATCGATCCGGGTCCGAATCGGCATCGTCCAGGAGTTTGTGAGGCCGGGAAACTGCACCGCGGCATCGAGAGAGTCAATCAATTTCTCGGGCGTCATGCCGGCACGCCACTGATCACGCGGCTTGAGCATGATAGTCGTCTCCAGCATCGTTAATGGCGCCGGATCAGTCGCCGTTTCTGCCCTTCCAGCCTTGCCGAACACCCGTTCGACTTCGGGAAAGGTTGCGATCATGCGGTCGGTCTGCTGAAGCAGTTCACGAGTTTTCTCAACCGACATCCCGGGCGGTGTGGTGGGCATATACAAAAGATCACCTTCATAGAGTGGAGGCATGAATTCCGAACCCAGGCGCGAAAGAGGCAAAACCGTAATCACGAGCAGAATAACCGCTGTGACAACAACCAGCCAGCGATGTTTTAATGCGAATCGTATTACCGGCTTATAGATTGCAATCAAAATTCTTGAAACGGGATGTCTGCGTTCCGACCTGATTTTACCTTTAACTACCAAAACCACGAGTGCCGGGACGACGGTAATCGACAGCAGTGCCGAAGCCGCCATGGCGAATGTCTTCGTATAGGCAAGCGGGCTGAACAGGCGACCGGCCTGACCTTGAAGCGCCAGCACCGGCAGAAACGACACGGTGATAATCAAAAGTGAGAAAAACAACGCCGGGCCGACTTCACGGGTGGCTTCCAGAATGACCTCTGATCGTGGACGATTCTTTGCTCTTCGTTCCAGATGTTTATGAGCATTTTCAACAGTTACCAGGGAGGCATCGACCATAACACCGATCGCGATAGCGATCCCGCCCAGCGACATGATATTGGCGTTGATGCCCAGAAGATGCATGGTCAATATCGACAGGGCGACGCCCGCCGGAAGGACTACAACCGCTACCAATGTTGAACGCAGGTGCATAAGAAACAGGAGAATTATCAGCACCACTATGATCATCTCCTTGCTCAAAGTTGAGGTCAGGTTGCTGGTGGCGCTGTCGATCAGTTCAGTGCGATCATACACGGTGACCACCCTAACGCCCTCAGGCAGACTTTCCTGCAGTTCGGCCAGGCGCATTTTGACCCGTTCGATCACTTCCCGGGCGTTTTCACCATAACGCATGACAACTATACCGCCGACAGTTTCGCCCTCGCCATCCAGTTCGGCTACACCCCTGCGAATTTGCGGGCCGACCTGCACAGATGCCACCGAGGACAAGAGTACCGGGGGCTCATCGGGTTCCTTATGAACCGGTATCTGTCGCAGATCCTCGAGACTGCCGATATAAGCTTCACTGCGCACCATGAATTCGGTTTCAGCCAGTTCGACTATCCGGGCTCCAACCGCGCCGGTAGATTTCTTTACCGCTTCTTTCACATGCATCAACGGGATACCGTAATGTTCTAGTTTGCGAGGGTCGATTTCGACCTGGTATTGACGCACAAATCCGCCTACCGAGGCGACCTCGGAGACCCCCGCCAGGGCCGAAAGTTCATATTTCAAAAACCAGTCCTGCAGAGAACGAAGTTCGGCAAGGTCAGTCTGATCGGTAGTATCCACCAGGGCGTACTGAAAGACCCAGCCGACTCCGGTAGCATCCGGACCCAGCTGAGGTTTAGCTCCGTCCGGAAGGCGATCGCTCAACTGTGCCAGAAATTCAAGCACACGGCTTCTGGCCCAGTAAATATCTGTGCCGTCCTCAAAAATGACATAGACAAAGGACAACCCGAAATAGGAAAACCCGCGCACATTGCTGGCACCCGGAACCGATAGCATGGCTGTCGAAATCGGATAGGTAACCTGGTCCTCGATAACCTGCGGAGGCTGACCGGAGTAGTTGGTCTGGATGATTACCTGGACATCGGACAGATCCGGGATAGCATCGATCGCGATCCGTTCCGCCGCCCAGATTCCAAGAACGAGAACAGCCAGTGCGAACCAGAGCACCAGCCAGCGGTTAGCTATCGAGGCTTCGATTATCTTATTTATCACCTTGAGCCTCCGGCTGGTATTCTTTCAGATGCATATTGCACACGGGGCACAATCCCGGCTTATTAGTGGCGATACCACATTCCGGCATCGGGCAGACATAGACCGGGGAGTTGCCGGTTTCGCTGACCGGAACCAAATCCATTCCACACTCAGGACACTGGCCCAGACCGTAGTTCAAAACATGATAATGCTCCGGCATCGGGCAGGTATGAATATCGTAGGGATCATCATCAGCCTTATTGCCAGCGGGCATTTTATGCGTACTGCTGTCAGAATGCTGGTGAATACCGGTAATGGAATCTGTCTTTTCAACCGATGCTGATTCTTTTTTCGGTTCGTATTCCGTCAGGTGCATATTGCAAACGGGACATAATCCCGGCTCATTGGTGGCGATACCACATTCCGGCATCGGGCAGACATAGACCGGGGAGTTGCCGGTTTCGCTGACCGGCACCAGATCCATCCCGCACTCGGGACACTGCCCCGGACCGTAGTTCAAAACATGATAATGCCCCGGCATCGGGCAGGTATGGATATCGTAGGGATCACCGGATTTTTGGGGATTTTCTTCGGCGCCCATTTTGTCTTCAGACCCTGCATGATCTCCATGTTTATGGCCATGGCCGTCGGAAGTCTCCACCACTTCACCCAGACGGGTTTCGCTGTCGAGCAGAAATTGACCTGATGTGACCACGGCCTCTCCTGCCTTCAAACCGTCGACAACCTCGATCATGTCATTTCCACTAACCGCACCGGTTCTAATTGTCCTCGCCCTGTAGGAATCGTTTTTACCAGCCACGAAGACGAGCTGGCGGGCGCCGGAATTGATTACGGCAGAACGATCAATAACCAGGCGCCGGTCATCCAGTTCACCCCGGATTTCAACCTCGGCATACATGGACGGTTTGAGCTTGAACTCGGGATTGTCGAGAGCCAGCCGAATTTCAGCCTGTCCACGATCATCGAGAAACGGCGAAATATAGGTGACATAACCTGCAAATGACTGTCCCGGCAGGGTTGGAATCGTAACACCGGCGGGTTGATTCAGCTCGATATACGG
This sequence comes from Candidatus Zixiibacteriota bacterium, assembly GCA_014728145.1. NCBI lineage: Bacteria > Pseudomonadati > Candidatus Zixiibacteriota > Candidatus Zixiibacteriota bacterium. The sequence continues at coordinate 13,058 of WJMC01000204.1, forward strand.
CAGGTCCTGTTCATAGACACGAGCTTCGATCCAGACTTCGCTCAGGTCTGTGATCTCATACAATACAGTTCGGGCTGAAACACGTTCGCCTTCTGATACATTCTTCATCCGGACAAAACCATCGGCAGGCGAGCTTACAGTCAGTGTGCGTGTTACCTCGCGAGTTTCCTCCAGGCGTCTCAACTGGTCATTCGAGATATCCCAGTTCTGGAGCCGTTTGCGGGAGGCATCAGCAAGTCTGATCATGGCCTCACTCGAATTCGATTTGGTTGCAACCAAAAGCTCTTTCTGGGCAGTTACAAGCTCAGGCGAGTAGATTTCCAGCAACGGCTCTCCCTTGTCGACATATTGTCCTCCTTCGTCAACATACAGCTTTTCCACCCAGCCCTCGGTCTTCAGCATGACCCGGTGGACCTTTGGATCGGGAACCGCCACCTCACCGAAAGTTAAAATTCTGCGAGTCAGTATTTGGTAATCAGCCTTTTTTGTAACCAGCCCCATGTTCTGTTTCATCGCCGGGTTTATTCGGACGCTTCCGGGGTCAGATGAAGCATCGCGCTTTGGGGTAAGTTTCATATTGCAGATCGGGCAGATCCCCGGTTCGTCACTGATGATTTCCGGATGCATACCGCAGGTGTACTGCTGATCTGATGAAGCGGCCTCGGCGGTGTTTTCATTTGCTGATCCCGGAATGATCAGGTAAGCTACGCTAAAACCTATGAATATACATATAATCGCTGTTATTATCATTCGCATGGTTTTACTTCTCCTGTTTTGATCCAGCCAGTTCGGCCAGCAGTGAAATTGTTTTGTGATATTGTCTTAACAGATCGAGCCGCTCCAGGCGAATATCGAAAGCATCGGTCTGCGCGGTAAGCAGTGCATTGAAATCAATTTCTCCGACCTCATAAGCCACCTCAGCCGCTTCCAGGGCGGCCTGTGCCTCGGGCAGAAGAGAGTTTTTATATTTATCTATGCTCGCTTTAAGCAACTTCAGGTTCGAAAGGGCGTCATCGTACTTTCTTTTAAGTTGATCACGGATAGAAATCTCGCGTTTGATTGAAGCGTAAGTCATCTGTTCAGCGGAACGAACCTGATGTTTCTGTTTCGCGAAAAACCAGAGCGGAAGGCTGAAGCCAACCTTGAAGCTCAAAAAATCTTCACCGCGGATCGGGTCGCCAGCGATATCCTGCCGGAAACGATAGTCAATACCCAGGGAGATGTCAGGATAATATTGATGACGAGCCAGGTGTTTGCGAGACTGGGCCCGATCGACTTCAAATAATGCAAGCCTGAGCAGGGGACTTCTGTTGAGGGACTCGGGAACATGCTCATCACCGGGATCGACCAGTTTCGCCGGCAACGCTTTCGAAAGAGAATCGTCACAAACCACCTGCCTCAGCTTCAAAAGCGCCGAGTTGAGCCGGTGGTCGGCAGTCATCAGGCGCACCTCGGTACGCGAAACCATAGAGCTGGCCCTAAGCAGATCCTGGGCCAGTGACTTCCCGCTGGCATAGCGAGTCTCCGCTATCTCCACCGTTACTGCCAGCAGGTCTAAATAACTTTCAATGATCTGTTTCGAAAGTGACCAGTATGAATACTCGATATAGGCGTCGGTGACCTCACGAATTACTTGCTCACGGATTAGTTCTTCCTCGGCCTTAGATATCCGATATTGAGTGTCTGCAAGATCAGTCCTGGCACTCAGCTTACCGGGCCATGGGATCTTCTGAGTAAATCCGACTGACACGCCGGACATCGGAGTCCGGTCGAGCGAAAAAGAACCTGATGGCAGGTTCATAAACGCAACTGAAACCGATGGGTCCGGCAGAGTTCCAGCCGCTTCAGTAGTTTCCCTGGCGGAATGGCTCATGAAGGCGGCGGCCGACAGGTCGGGATTGTTTTCCAGTGCTGTTTTTATCAGTGAATCCAGTATCTCCTCTTGTGCCTGCAAGCGATCGACCGGGACCGATACAAGCAATCCAGCGAGGAGAACCAGCCAGTATATATGCATGGCAGATTTCTCCGTTAAGAGTTACGATTTCAATTAAACAGGGATAAAAGCGATACAGGTTTTGTATCTTAATTAGAAATCTAAATCAGTATTGCACTGAAAAGTACGAAGGCCGGGCGCGTGGTCACCGGGGGCAAAGATTCAGTTCGGGCCAGTTTTGACTGGCAGGTTTTACCTGAAAATTCATTAATATATATGAGGCAATAATATGATATAGAAGTTTCATTGCTCAAACGTGTGGATGGTAAACCCGTTGGCAATTCCGGATCATCCGGAATGTCGGTAATATCACATTGGCAGGCATGATCAGGTTCACCACCATCGGTATTTTGAGGCAACTGAGTCTCAGTACAGCAACAGCCGTCGCAAGTGCCCTGGCAGCAACCACAATACTGGCCTTCAGCAGGAGCTTCTACGGCACTCGCATAGTAAAACGGTCCTGAAATAAGCAGTAAACCGATTAAAACTGTCAAATATGGTGAAATCTTAAGCATAATCTTTAGCATTTCAGTTAAGAATGTCTACTCTTTTAAACCGCAAAAAAACAATTATGTTCCAGCCAGGTTTACCTGAGTATTTTACCTGCCGGTGATTTTCGACAGGATCATACGGCTGGCTTTAAACAGCGCACTATAAAAGCTATAAAATCAGAACAAAACAGACAAATTTTCTGTTTTTATGAGACTATCATATGGATCAAGCAACTTGTAATATCAAACCCGATCGGACAGTAACCTGATGAAAGCAATTGTCTTTACTGAGTATGGCCCGCCGGATGTACTCCAGTACAGGGAAATCGACAAGCCTGAGCCTGCTGAAAGTGAGGTGCTGGTGAAGGTATCGGCATCCTCGGTCAACGCCTATGACTGGCATATGCTTCGGGCCGATCCGTTTCTGGTGCGCCTGATGAATGGTCTCTTCAAGCCCAGGATCCAGATCCTGGGTGCCGATATAGCCGGAGTAGTTGAAGCTGTCGGATGTGAAGTAACACGATTTAAGGCCGGCGATCAGGTTTATGGCGACATTTCCGCTCTGGGCGGAGGATTTGCTGAGTATGTATGTGCCGACGAAAGCTTTCTCGCTTTCAAACCCGCCAGCCTGTCGTTTGCGGAATCCGCCTCGTTGCCTATGGCATCCGTGACAGCACTCCAGGGACTTCGTGACCATGGCAAAATTAAAAGCGGTCAGAAAGTCGCAATCAACGGCGCTTCCGGAGGTGTAGGGTCCTGCGCAATCCAGATCGCCAAAGCATTCGACGGTGAAGTAACTGCTATCTGCAGTACCAGGAACATGGAGACGGCGCGCGATCTCGGGGCCGATCATGTCATTGACTATACCCGTGAGGATTTTACAAAATCCGGGAATAAGTACGACCTTATCTTTGCCGTCAACGGGAACTCATCGATTTTTGATTACAGGCGCGCCTTAACACCCGGCGGACGCTTCGTGCAATCCGGAGGATCGATGAAACAGGTTTATCAAGCCATGATCCTGGGACCGATTTTATCGAAAAAAAACGGCAGAAAGATGAAAAACTATATTGCCCGGCCAAACAGCAAAGATTTAGAATTCATCGCTGAACTTGTCCAAAACGGAAATCTGAAGCCTGTTATCGACAAGAAATATGAACTAGATGAGGTTCCCGAGGCTATCCGCTTCCTCGAAGATGGCCACGCTCGCGGAAAAATCGTGATTACAATCGCTGACAGGTTTAAAGAAAACCTGTAATCGTCCCTCTGATTTTTAACGCGAGAAAATTTCCGCGCTTCCAGTTTTCGCAATTGGTTCGATCACCCCATTGCAGAATCGCCCAGAATGGAATTCAATATTTCAGTTTAATGAACTGATATATATGCTAACCTCTGAATTCTTTGATTGATATGCCGTAGGTTAACTGTATATTCACATTGAGCAATGACGGGAATTCGAGGTATCAGATGAAAACAGGCCAAAAGGTGCTGGTAGCCGGTGCGACCGGCTATCTCGGAAACTACCTGGTAAAAGCTTTTAAAAACCGCGGTTGCTATGTGCGTGCCCTGGCCAGAAATCCCGAAAAATTGAAGCACCTGACCGAATTTGTGGATGACATATTCATAGGGGAGATAACAAAACCGGATTCATTACAGGGGATCTGCGATGATATTGACATCGTGATATCATCCATTGGGATTACCAGACAAAAGGACAACCTCTCCTATATGGATGTCGATTATCGGGGAAATTACAACCTGCTTAAAGAAGCTGTCAATCACAGTGTCTCCAAATTCATTTACATATCGGCA
>WJMC01000205.1 GCA_014728145.1 Candidatus Zixiibacteriota bacterium
CTGCCAATATGGCGTATTTGGCGGCCATGCTCGTTTTCTGTCAAATCCTACTAAACTATTGCTATATAATATGATATGCGAATCATACCGGTTTTGGCACGATGGTTGTATATATACAGGATGAAAAAGAAAGAAAGAAAACAAAAAATAAAGTAACGATTCTAGGAACAAGGAGGTGTTGTTATGACACTGATCAGATGGAGACCTTACAGGAGTATGGAGTCCGTTCAGGACGAAGTAAACAAAGTTTTCGACTCTTTCTTCGGCACTCCGGCCATGAGTGGCCGCGAAGATGCCTGGACTCCCGATGTCGATATCATTGAGGACAAGGATTCAATCACAGTCAACGTCGACATACCGGGCATGAAGAAAGATGATATCAAAGTATCGGTTCACGACCAGAGCCTGACCATCAGGGGCGAACGCAGGTACGAGAAGGAAGACAAGGACAAGAACTATCATCGCACCGAGCGCATGTATGGTGCTTTCAGTCGTACTTTCTCACTGCCGAGCACCGTCGAGGGCGACAGGATCAAGGCCAATTACAAGGATGGTGTTCTGAAGATCGAACTGCCCAAGGTCGAAGAGGTCAAACCGAAAGAGATTCCGATTTCCGTAGGTTAACCCCTCCCTCTTGTGTCTCCCGTAGCGCGGGGGAACGAAAGCTGAGTTGAAGGTGAAGCCCACGCCGTAACGGGAGTGGGCTTCTTGTTCAAAAACGGCTGAGTGTGAAGAGCAAAAAATTTAAAGGAGATGATATAATGAGTAAAGTAATAGGCATAGATCTGGGAACGACCAACAGTTGTGTCTCGGTCATGGAGGGCAAGGATCCGAAAGTGATCCCGAACTCCGAAGGTGGCCGAACGACGCCATCTGTGGTGGCGGTTTCCAAAAACGGCGAACGCCTGGTCGGTACTGTGGCCAAGCGCCAGGCGGTGACTAACCCGATAAACACCGTGTTTTCAGTCAAGCGTTTTATCGGACGCCGTTACGACGAAGTGACACAGGAAATCAAGAACTATCCATATAAAGTGGTCAAGGGCGACAAGGGCGAAGTCATGATCGAGATGGAGGGTAAGAAATACGCTCCACCCGAAGTTTCGGCCATGATCCTTACCAAGATGCGCCAGACGGCCGAGGAGTACCTGGGCGAGAAAGTGACCGACGCGGTTATCACCGTACCGGCTTATTTCAACGACTCCCAGCGTCAGGCTACCAAGGATGCCGGCAAGATCGCCGGGTTGAATGTTCTGCGTATCATCAACGAGCCGACCGCGGCTTCCCTGGCTTATGGTCTGGACAAGAAAAACGACGCCCGTATCGCGGTCTATGACCTCGGTGGCGGTACATTCGATATCTCGATTCTTGAGATCGGCGACGGCGTCTTTGAGGTCAAGTCGACCAATGGCGATACCCACCTGGGCGGTGATGATTTCGACAAGAGGATCATCGACTGGCTGGTAGACGAGTTCAAGAAGGAACAGGGTGTCGATCTGTCGGCTGACCCGATGGCAATTCAGCGCTTGAAAGAGGCGGCCGAGAAAGCCAAGATCGAGCTCTCCTCGACTATGGAAACGAACATCAATCTGCCGTTTATCACGGCCGATCAGTCGGGGCCCAAACATCTCAATATGACCCTGACCCGTTCTCGCTACGAGCAGATGGTCGATGACCTGATCGAGCGCACGGTCGAGCCCTGCAAGAAAGCCATGGCGGATGCCAGGGTCAGTTCTGCGGATATCGATTCGGTGGTGCTCGTGGGTGGTATGACCCGTATGCCGAAAGTGATCGAGATGGTCAAGGAGTTCTTCGGCAAGGAACCCCACAAGGGAGTCAATCCGGATGAGGTGGTTGCGATCGGCGCGGCTATCCAGGGCGGAGTGCTTTCGGGTGAAGTCAAGGACGTTCTGCTCCTGGATGTCACCCCGCTGTCATTGGGTATCGAAACCCTGGGCGGTGTGCTGACCAAGCTGATCGAACGTAACACGACTATCCCGACCAAGAAGACTGAAATCTTCTCGACCGCCGAGGACAACCAGACCACCGTCGAGGTTCATGTCCTGCAGGGCGAGCGCCAGATGGCAGTCGACAACAAGACCATCGGCAGGTTCCATCTCGACGGTATCCCGCCGGCTCCGCGGGGAGTGCCCCAGATCGAGGTTACTTTCGATATCGATGCCAACGGTATCCTGAATGTTTCGGCCAAGGATAAAGGCACAGGTAAAGAACAGAGCATCCGAATCGAAGCTTCCTCCGGGTTGTCCGAGCAGGAAATCGAAAAGATGGTCAACGATGCCAAGGCCAATGAGGACCAGGACGCCAAACGCAAAGAAGAGATCGATACGCGCAATATGGCCGACAGTATCGCCTACCAGACCGAGAAGAACCTCAAGCAGTTCGAGGACAAGCTGGATGACGATACAAAGTCGAAGCTGAACGCGGCTCTCGAACGCACGAAGCAGGCGATAAGTGATAATAACCTGGCCGAGATGAAGTCCGCTTCGGAGGATCTGCAGAAAATGTGGCATGAAGCCTCGGCCGGTATCTACCAGCAGGCTACTCAGCAACAGCAGGGTCAGCCGGGAGCCGACCAGAGTGCGCCGTTTGACCGCGGTAGTGGCGGTAATGGACAGCCCGAACAGGGACAGGATGAAGCGGTCGAGGCCGACTTCGAGGTTGTCGATGACGACAAGAAGTAAACGCGATAACGATAGATATGCCGGGGACCGACAAGCGTCTCCGGCATATGTAAACGCCAATTCAGTTTGAGCGAGGATACCAAGGATGCCGACTTATGAGTACAGGTGTGTAGAATGCGGTCATCAGTTCGAACGTTTCCAGTTCATCAATGATGAACCGCTCGGCAAAGCTGACTGCCCTGTCTGTCATGGTGAAGTCAAGAGGTTGATCTCAGGTGGCGCGGGTTTGCTGTTTAAGGGATCGGGATTTTATATCACCGATTACCGTTCCGACAGCTACAAAAAAGCGGCCAAAGCGGAGACATCGACTCAGACCAAAACGGACAGCGTTAAACCTGAGAAGGCGAATTGACAGAGGGACATATTCTGCGGGTAATGTCGAGATGAATAGCTTGCGAAAGAGCTTTGTAAAAGTTTAATTGTGATGGTCACAGGCGGTATCTTCGTATGCCGCCTTTGTTGTGGAAAATCGTCAGGGAAGATCCCTGATGACATAACCTGACTTGGCGGGTTCTCTGCGAGACTGACATTTTTTGGTGGCCTGCTCGTAAACGGGTGTGATTGAATCCCCCTCTAAAGAGGTTGGGAGCCCTGCGAGCGGAGTGCAACAGTCTCAATGCAATAAAAGAGAGATTGCCGCGTCGTCATCACGTATAGGCGTGACAACTTTTCGCAATGACAAATGTAACGATTGAGGTCATGACATGCTTGATTTCGAACCAGGGTATTATGAACTGCTGGAAATCGAAAAAGATGCTTCAACCGATGACATAAAATCGGCCTTCCGAAAACAGGCCAAACGTCATCATCCGGACACGAGTCACGAGGCCGACGAAAACTTCGTGCGCCTCAGAAAAGCTTACGAGATCCTGATCGATCGTGTCAAACGCGAGAAATACGACCGCTACCTTCAGGTCCTGGTCGGTTCGAAGAACCTGATCGAGGTGCGAACGGCAATGCGTGATCTCTACGACGACATGGTAGGATACCTGGTCTCGATGGCCGGGTTCGGCAATCGGTCGGAATATGAACTTGTCTTGAAAAAGAAGAGTTATAATGAAGATAAGATCATACGGGCACAACTGCCCTTGGTCGAAATCTGCCGCAGATGTATGGGCACCGGCGGTACGATTTTCAGGCAGTGCTCGCGATGCGGAGGCAAAGGAAAGCTTGAATATGCTGAAAGCGTTGACCTGTTTATACCGGCAGGCAGTGAAGAAGGTGAAAGCATGATGATTTCAGTACCGGGCCAGAAGGTCAAGCTTACTTTGAAATATGAATAAGAGGTTGATATAGATATGGCTGGAAAAGATTATTATAAAACACTGAACGTTTCCGAAAACGCCTCAAAAGATGAAATCAAGAAGGCGTATCGCAGGCTGGCAAAAAAGTATCATCCGGATGCCAACAAGGATAATCCCGAAGCCGAGGCGAAATTCAAGGAAGTCTCCGAGGCCTATGGTGTCCTGAATGATCCCAGGAAACGCCAGCAGTACGATCAACTGCGTAAGTACGGGGGCGGTTTCGGCGCGGGTGCCGGTTCGCCATTCGGACAGGGCGCGCCTCAGGGCGGTTTCGGTGGGTACGGCCAGGGCGGATCATTCCGAATGGATGATTTCGACCTGGGCTCATTCGGCGATCTTTTCAGCTCGATCTTCGGCGACAGGGGCGCGCGTACTCACAGGCGGAAGTCGGCCCGTCGCAGGCCGGTCAAGGGAACGGACCTGAGGATTACGTTGCCGGTCAGTTTCCGGGAGGCCGCGCTCGGCACGAAAAAGACCATCCGCTACAAGCGCGATGAAAACTGCCCGCGTTGCAATGGCACCGGAGCTGAACCGGGAAGCGGTCAGACGACCTGTCCCAAATGCAACGGCTCGGGAATGTACTCGATGTCGCAGGGGATGTTCTCGATTTCGAGGCCCTGCCCGCAATGTTTCGGAACCGGGCAGGTCGCAGGCAAGCCCTGCGGTCAGTGCAATGCCACTGGCAAAATGCAGATACGGAAAACAGTAAATGTCAGGATCCCGGCTGGTATTCGAAGCGGTAAAAAAATCAGGCTCCGGCAGATGGGCAACGCTGGCCCGGAGGGGATGCCCGAAGGTGATTTGATTATCACCGTCTCGGTCAAACCGGATCGGTTTTTACGCAGAAGCGGCCTGGATGTCTTCTGCGATGTGCCCCTGTCTCTGTCGCAGGCTCATGACGGCACCAAAATCAAGGTGCGCACATTGAGCGGCAAAGCTATGCTGACCATACCGCCATTGACAAAGGACGGCTCGCTGTTCAAGCTGAAAGGGCAGGGCATCAATGACGGCAAAGCGGTTGGCGATCAGTATGTCAAGGTGAAAATCAGGTATCCGAAAAAGCCCTCGGAAGAAGAACAGCGCATGATCGATGAGATCGAGGGCAAAGCTAAGCCGAAAGAGAAAACTGAAGCTAAGGCGTAGTAATATATAGTGTAATATATATGTTGTATGGGTTTGATAGGTGGATTTTGAGTACAAAGAAGGTGATGTATAAATGAGGATGGATAAGTTAACACAGCGTTCGCAGGAGGCCTTGCAACTCGCCTCCGAACGGGCGCAGGAAAACTCGCACAGCCAGATTGAAGATCTGCATCTGCTGGAGGCGATGCTGTCCGTGGATGACAGCTTCGTGGGGGCTGTGTTGCAGAAAGCCGGTGTCGCTACAACCGAGTTGCAAAACCGGGTGCAGTCGGAGCTGGGGAAACTGGCCAGGGCATATTCCGAGGCCGCCCAGGTCTATATGGCGCCCGAGCTCAACAAGATTCTGGCACAGGCTTTCAAGGAAGCCCGGAACTTAAAGGATGAGTTTGTCTCAGTCGAGCATATCCTTTTGGCGATGATTTCCAGCGGGAGTTCGAAGGTCAGGAGTATCTTCAATGAACTCGGAATCGACAAGCAGAAGGTTCTGGCGTCAATGTCGGAACTGCGCGGTCATCAGCGGGTCACAGATCCCGACCCGGAATCGAAATACCAGGTTCTGGAAAAATATTCGCGTGATTTGACAGCTTTGGCCAAACGTGGCAAACTCGACCCGGTCATCGGCCGTGAGGATGAGATCCGCCGGGTGATGAAGGTGCTCTCGCGCCGTACCAAAAACAACCCGGTCCTGATCGGTGAGCCGGGCGTGGGTAAAACTGCCATAGCCGAGGGGCTGGCGATCAATATCGCCAATGGCGATGTGCCCGAATCACTCAAGGAAAAGAAGCTGGTAGCGCTTGACCTGGGTTCGCTTCTGGCAGGCTCGAAATTTCGTGGCGAATTCGAGGAACGGCTTAAAGCTGTGCTGAAGGAAGTCGAAAAATCGGAGGGTTCGATCATCCTGTTTATCGACGAACTGCATACCTTAGTCGGCGCGGGAGCGGTCGGTTCCGGTTCGATGGATGCCTCCAATATGCTCAAGCCGGCGCTGGCAAGGGGCGAACTGCATTGTATCGGCGCGACCACAATCGACGAATACCGCAAGCATATCGAAAAAGATGCCGCACTCGAACGCCGGTTCGC
>WJMC01000206.1 GCA_014728145.1 Candidatus Zixiibacteriota bacterium
AGAGCCGGGATATTTCTCGAGCACTCTCTCCCACATCTCTATCGCCTGCTCATAATCGCCTTCGCCAAAACTCTTGAGACCGTCGAGATAATACTGCCAGTATTCTTCATCCTGACGGATTTCTTCAATGGCGACCGGTGGAACCGCTTTCTCCTCGCTCATCCTGCGCAGGTAATCGGCGGCGGTTTTATTGTCCGGATGATCTTCCAGAATATCCTCGAATTCCTGTTTAGCTTGCGTCGAATCGCCCTCCTCCAAAAGTTCTACCGCCTGGTCGATTTTCTGCGCCAAAAGCATCCGCTGTTTCGCCTGGCCGATTTTGCGCCGTACGGCCGGGCTGTCAGGCCTGATTTCAAGCGCTTCGGTATATGATACAATCGCGTCGGCATAATCTTCCGCATTCAATCGACGATCGCCGCGATTGACCAGGCTCCGGAAGCGTTGTTCGAAATGAGTCTCGATATCTTCCAGACGTTGTTGCGCGTGGTTGCTGGTTGAATCGAGTTCGAGAAGCTTATTGTATTCCAGGCGGGCATTATCATACTCGCCCGTGGCAAACAGTGAATCCGCGCTCCGGCGATGTTTTTCGAGGAGCTGATCGTATGCCTTCTCGCCTGCCCTGGTGTCGATTTCGGCCTGCTCCAGTTCCCTGACGATCTCACCAATTTCATTGAGCCGGACAATCGCATGCTGATTGTCCTCCTCATAGGCCAGCACCTGGTTATAGTATGCCGCGGCTGAATCCCAGTTTTCTGATTTGAAAAAGCTGTCGGCGCGTTCGGTAAGGTTTTCGATTCTTTGCCTGCGGGACTCTTCAGCGCGACGCTGTTCCGCCTCTCTCTGTTTACGGATCCTGTCCTGCTTTTGCTGATCGATCGTAGGTCCGAAAAAGAAGGTCAGGCCGAACCTGTGCGTCCCGTCCAGTTCAGCGTGGGCCTTGTAAGCATAGTCGAATTCAATCATACGATAACGCAGACCGGCACCAAAAGTCATCTCGCTTCGGTCGTAACCTCCCCGCAAAAAAAATAAATCGGAAATCCCCAGTTCGGTACCGGCATGAATCTTGGTCTTGACTTTTTCAGTCTTGTCGATATCTCCCGCAAGAATCAGGCTGATCGTTCGAGACGGCTTCAGTTTTATTGCCGCCCCGGCTTTGATATTGTACGGCAGAGATTCTCCTCCGCCACCCATGCTGAACTCGCCGGAAAGCAGATCCTGCGCGTTCACCCCCAAAAAGAGAAAGTCTCCGAAGCGCGTCATCAATCCGACATCGAACGATCCCGAGGATGCGTTATAATCTGCCAGCGATTGATCCAGGTACTTGAAATTCATCCCCAGCGACAAGCTACTGAAAAGCCTGAGACCATAGGAAAACCAGTACTGCCCGGTCCTGTAATCCTCGCTTGAGAGCACTCCCAGGCGATCGCGAAAAACCACGTTGTCGGTTTTTAGAAGCATCCCGGAAACTGCAAACGTACCCAGGTTGAGTGTCGGCCATGAGGCTGATGCAAACATGAAATCAGTGCCTTCGAACAGGGAAGCCTGAAACAATGTCAGTTCACGATACTGCAGAAAACCAAGTCCGGCAGGATTGTAGTAAACCGCGGAGCCATCGGACCCAAAACCGGCATAAGTTCCCCCCATACCGAGCGGTCGTCCGCCTCCTCCAAGTATGAAAAGCGATTCACGACCGGAAGTATAATCCTGCGCATCCAAACATGAAATCGCAATACAAACCAGGAACAACACCAGACAGACTTTTTTTAAAATACCAGACATCTATTTTACCACCGCGATTTTTGTACGGGCCTCGCCACCTGAATATTTCAGAACCGCAATATAGACACCTTCCAGAACCCTGACTCCGTCACCGTTGACACCTTCCCAGTAAAACTGATTGATCCTTCCCCCCAGTGCTCCCGATGATCCGGCCGGTATAGCCAGAGAGTAAACAGATTCACCGGTTAGCGTATAAATATCGAACTTAACATCACTTTCGATTGGGAGGAAATATACAATCGAAGTCGTTTCGGTTTCCGGGTCAAACGGATTGGGAAAGTTGTAAAATGAATTCTCGAAATCATCCGGCACAGCCCCGTAGCTCTTCTCGACAGCGAGCGGCTGGCCGTCGTAACCGGTCAGACGAAGCCTGTTGCCGACATTGCCGAATGTATAATCATAAGTTTTTATGAGCGAAGTGTCGGTTGAAATCGCGAAGTTCTCCAATGTGGCCTGATTGGAAACCACCAGCCTGAGGTCGAGCAACGCTTCGTCTTCCTCGGAAAAGATAACATCTGTACCAAAATTGAAGCTCATCCGGTTGCCCTCGAAAACAGCCTCATAGCTTTCACCATCGAAATCGATTATACCGGACAAGAATTGCCCCTCGATATCAATCGCCCCAGTACGATCGGCAAATTCAAACGTCATATCAGTCAGAACCGCCCGCGCATTGTCGCGTCCCTCACGAGTGGTCAGACGGACTTCCATCACCTCCAGGGTCTGTCCCGGATAGACCAAATCGTAAGCTCCAAATGAATGCCTGAAAACCGCGGTTGGCAGTTCTTCTCTAACTTCAACCGCCAATGTATCCGCCTGCTTCGTCACAAGTGCGGTCTGCTCTGTATTAAGATCATCCGGTGTGGAAACTATATCCACAATCAATTCGGAAACCTGGGCGTTGTCGGGACATACGACATCCCATCTGAGAGGGGTTCCCACCTCGAATACCACCGTCAGGTCATCATCGGAAGTAAAACCGGAAGGCAGATACAGTTCCGCCATCCCCAGGTCAGCCTCCGCCTGTCCAAGGTTATTAAATTCAGCCGTAAGCACAAACTCCTGGCGCGTTCCCATAACACCATCGAGCGCGTCGGCCGGTGAACTGATCCGGAGATCGGGATCGATCAGGGCCGGGCTCTGAACCGTGATCACCAGGCTGTTATTTTCGGATGATATAACTGAGGCCGGTTCACCGGTCGTCTGGCCGGTAGCTCTCACTATCTCGGCTCGCAGAATCTCGACCGCAACAGGCTGTTCGGCGCCATCCAGCCAGATCCGGACCGAGTCGATTGCATTTACATCCAGGCTTTCCAGAAGGACCGAATCAGTTGTTACCTGGCTCTGCCCGGCACTCAGCCTGACCCATACATCGGTCAGGACTTCCGAACCCAGATTCGCCAACAGCACGTAAACACTGAAAGTCTGCCCGGTGTTGACGTAAGGAGCATTGCGGGCGTCATTGCGCATACCGGCGATCTGAACAGCTCCTCCTTCGAGGATATCCACGAGGTTATCGCCCAGTTCGAGCTGGAAGTTTTCGATCCTGTGGTTGGCAATCCCCTCGAGCACCAGGCTCAGTGAATTGTCTCCACTCGGAAAATCGGTGGGTACACGATCGGGCTCGAATACCAGCAGGTTCTGTCCCGTGTTCAGGGTGTCGTCTTCGACTGCCGGCACGAATCGGACTTTGCGTCCCGCGGAACTGAGCTCGAGATAGCTGTCATCCCTGCTCAGAATCAAAGATGCCTGGCCGTTGTTTTGAAGGGTCAACTCGAACTCAGCAGGTGCTCCCCTGAATATTTCAATCGGAGCCAGGCTGCCGGCTAGATACTCAAACTCTGGCGGGGTTTGGACAGTGACTGAATCGGTTAACGCCAGCGTCTCGCTGTATGCGGAACTTCCCTGCAAGCCTGATAGTGTTAGATATAACTGATATTTTCCCGACTCGAAACCGGTCGGCACCGAAAGCGCTTCAAAAAACAGGTTGACCGCTTCTCCCGATGTCGGCAGGAAGGTGGGAACATCCAGTTGCGCGTTGACAGTATGTGTACCGTCGGAAAGTGAGAGGAAACTCTCGGTATTGAGACTGATGACATTTTCACCCAGGTTTTTGAGCTGTAAGTTGAAATCATAATCTCTTCCACGGGTTAGGCGCTGTAAATTCAATGAACCTTCAACATAGGTTGCCTCCTGCTGACTGAGCACCCTCAGTGAATCGAGAAACCCGGATTCCCCGGAAACCGCCTGCTGGTCGTAAAATCCCGTGTAGGAAGCTTTGAACAAGGTCATCTGGTTTGCCCATGTGAACGGCAGTGTGCTGTATAGATCATAAGAACGCGAACTGTTGCCACCGATTGTATCAGGCAGTTCAGGACGAATGCTGTCGATAATCAAACTGCCCTGCGTGGTCTCTAATGTCAATCCATCCAGCGCCATATTGAGACTGCCGTAGTTCGCGAGAGTGACCGTAGCTACAAACTGATCTCCACGGTAAAGCGCTTCCGAGGAGAGGCTGATCCGTTCGATCGCAGTCGAGGTAAATTCGATTGTTTCGCTGGTTCCTTCCACTCCGGATTTACTGACTGCTTTGAATTTGAGGAAACGATCCGGTCCCGAATAGGCTATATCGAAACGTGTCAAATCACAGATACCGTTTTCGAAGGCATCCTCGGCATAGATGCTGTCGTTGACGATAGATCCATTACCCAGAGCGCTGATTACTACCGTATCGAGCGAAGCATCGAAATCAAGAGCGACATTGCCATACTGATCGAGCGCTGTCAATTGAGCGGTCCCTCCGAATGGCGACCCTACCACCTGGGGGGTGGCAAGCTCAAAGTCGAAAGATTCCGCTGGACTTCCGGCGACTTTTATCGGACCGATCGTACGGCTGATCGTGTCGTACTGCAGGTTAAAACTAACCTGTTCACTGGCGACCAGTTTCTGCACTGCCGTGCCGTTTCCATTCGCGATTGTGATCGGGTTGATCGACGGAGCTGAACCATCGGGTGCGGTGCCGTCACCGGCCAGGCTGACCTGCATTACACCCTCGAGCAGGTTGCCGGAGGCATCGCGCAAATTCGAAACCGAGATATTGAACTGCTGACCGGCCCGTACCGAATCGGGCCAGATTGTATTGAAGTCCGCAGCCAGATCGGGCAAAACTTCGATATAAGCGGTATCCCGGCCATCATCGCTGGAAACCACATACAGTTTCTGAACTCCAGCGGTATTGAACACAAATTGCTCACCCGGAAATCTCCTCTGGCCCTGGTCATCTACCAGGAACTGGTACCTGAAAGTCGGATTATAATACAGTTCCGCCAAAGGATCGGAGCTTTCAAACCAGGCCTGCCCGAAATACTTTTCAATCGTGTTGTCATAACGATCAAATATCCGGATCAACACCGAATCGGACAACTGCTTGCCGGCTACAACCTGCTCCTGCTCCACGGTCATATGAATCCGGTCGAAATCTCCAGCGAACACAAACACACCGACGCTGTCGAGGATCATATCGAGCTGGTAGCGAATCCATGTGAGACCTCGAAAGCGTCCCAGGAAAAGACCATCTTCGGTAAGAACACCACCCTTGTATTCCCCCATGCTCCACTCGACATCACAATCGAGTGAGTTCTCCAGGCTATCGAAACATACAGCGCTGAACTGAATCATCTCGCCAGCCTGGATCTGCTGGTTGGTGCCGGGTGAAATAGCGAAACTGTCAAGCGGACCCGGTTCGAGAGTGAACTCCTGAGAGACTGTCGGTCCGGTAATCAGTCGACCGGTCGAATCCAAAACCGCCAGAGCGATCTGGTAATCCCCCGCGACCGAGGAATTGATCAGATCGGGGAAAATCAGCCTGATCTGCGACCCGAGATAGGGAGTCGTCCCGAGAGTGTCCAGAAACAACTGATAAGTCTGTCCGTTGATCGAGGCTGAATCGATCGCAAAATCAATATTGCCCTCATCGTTGTCGCCATAAGTCGCGCTGAACAGTCCCCCGGTCTGGAAACCCTCCGGGAAGGTAACCAGAAATGATCCCCCGGGCACAACCACACTATCGAGCTGGTTGAAGCTGATGGTATGAATATCGGCTACACCGACCTCGGATAATGTCAGGCTGTCCTTTAAGTTTTCTATATAATCGCTTGTATTTCTTGGCATTAACCTGCCTGTCACGAGATCATCATAAGCTTTCAAGGATAATGCCTGATCTTGATAGATGATCTCGGATCGGAGCGTCCCCGAAAACAGGATCGAGAACAAGGCCAGAAAAGCCGCAACAGCCGATGTAACACTTTTCATTAGTTCCAATACACCAATATGTTACGCCTACCAGGAAATTTACACATTAAGGCAGGCAGAAGTCGATAAATTATATTAACAAGTTATCCTCTTGTCAAACAAATAATTATAATGTTTGCCACGAAGCTGAAGTAATTCCGGAACAAGAAGATGATAATTGTTAAAAAATATACGCAGTTGAGTCGTATGTAGTCAAGTTATTTGTGAAGTTTAAGAAGAGCTCTGTTCTGCGGGAAGCGTATCCGCCGAAACATATTTATGCGAGGGATTGACCTGCAAGGCCTTGATCATTTCAGCCACCTGGTTTTCCTCGAGAGGTTTGCCGAGGTAGGCATGAACGCAGTCGATACGGTCAATATGGTAATCGGGGCGATCCATAGCAGGACCCATAAGGCAGATTCTGAGCCCGGGATTTTCCGAGTAAAGCCGTTCGCAGAAATCGAGTGGAAGTCCCTCGACACTGTCCTGATCGACTATCACCAGGTCCGGGGCGAAGGAGTTGAGCTTTGCCGTAACTTGTTGCGCCTCTTTAAATCCTTTCACATTAAACCCGAGCTTTCGGCAGATATCCGCCAGCAGGTTGCGGTGGATGCAATTGGAATCGAGTATCATCACATTTTCGATTTTGATCACAGCGCTTTGCTCCTGTTCGATTTTCATCTTCTCCAAGGGAAGCGAAATTGTCAGGATAAGTCCGCCCGATTTTGAATTTTTGAAATCGAGACGCCCGTTGTGATGGTTTATTATTTCGCGAGCGACATACAGCCCCAGGCCGGAACCGAATTCTTTAGTGGTACGAAACGGCACGAAGAAAGACTCTGAATCAATTTTTGATATTCCGTCACCACTGTCTTCAATTTTGATTTCCACCAGATCGTAGCTGTTTTTGGCGCTGATCTTAACCGCTCCGCCATCCTCGGTCTGTGCCTCAACCGCGTTCATGATAAGGTTAATAAAAGCCTCCCGCAACATACCTTTAGAGCCGGAAAATGTAATCGACTCATCTACCTCGTATGCAAATTCGACATGACCGCGACCGATCGCTTCCCAGCGCGGCAGGCAGAGGTTGAAGATACTTTCCAGAAAATCTTTAAGACGGATATGCTCTATTTCCGTGTCCTCCCGCATACGTGAAAATGACTGTAACATGGCGATCTGTTCGGACGACGATGTGGTCGCTCTGAGGATCAGTTCGATACTCTTTTTGAGCTTGGGATCATCGGAGACTTTATCGAGTGTATGCATCAGTATCTGTGAGCGTCCCATAATCAAAGCCAGATGATTATTGATGGCGTGCATGATACCGCGGGCTATTTCCACGAAATTGCGGCTCTTTTCCAGTCGCCATACATTTTTACGGAAAAAACTGAAGCTGTGGCTCAAGGCGCGAAGTTCCTGGAAGCTTCGAATCGAAACCAGCGCTCGTCCCACCAGGGCGCAGATCTGCTTCAGCTTCTGTAAATCATTTTCCGTATAAACATTATCAGCAAGCGAACCGATATTCAGGCTGGCCAGCGGTTGCCCCATCTCTATAATCGGACAGGTCACGAATGTCTTGTAACCTTTGCGGGCCAGTTGCTGGGTGATGATACCGTGACCGAGATTGCCTTTACTGAGGCTGTAAATTTGAGCCTCCGGCTCTATATGATTTCTGGCGATACTGCTCTGGTCGGTTCTGATTATTTGCTTTTTGAAATCAAAATTGTCACTTTCGCGCTCGTATTCAGCCTCGAGGCAAAAAGATTCAATCTCCGGCCTGAAGGAGACCAGCGATACGCGGTCATACGGGACAACATTTTTGAGTTCCTTCACCAACCCTTTAAATATTTCCCGCAGGTCGACAGTGCCGCAAATCAGGCGGTTAAGATTATCAATAGTAGTCAGCAGATTTAGCCGATCATTTTTATGACCTGCCAGGATATTTGTCAATTCACGGATTTGAAGATTGAGCCCGTTTAAAAGCTGGTTATCGGACTTCGATCCGGTTCGTTCGAACTCCAGGCAGAGATCTTGTCCGTAAATCTCGAAAACCAGCAGGTCATCTCTTTTACTGTCAGCGCTCAAGCGCTTATGATAATCCGTCCCGTTCAACAGCACGATTTCGAGATCCAGGCCAGAGGCTTCCAGTTCCCTGCATAAAGCCGGCCGTTCCTCAGAATCCACGCAGAGTATGCGGGGGTACTGGCCGGAAATTCGTTTCATTTCGGCAAATATCGCGGGGATTTGCTTCCTGCACTTAGTTTTTTCAGAGACTTTTTGCTGTTCGGTATTCGGCTTAATATTAGACATATTGAATACAGCTTTATTTAGTACTCAAATTCGCTCTGATATCTTCATATTTTTTCAGGTTTTTGACCACGTCCCCGGCGCTCTTGAGAATAATCTGGTTATAACGCTCGAGAGCCGGATCGCTGTCCGATATTTTCTGTGAGATCAATTCTGCCGCGCCTAAAATAGCTGAAGCCGGAGAAGCCAGCTTTCCGGGCAGTTCAAAATAGGTCTGGTACAGTTCTGAATAATTTTCCAGTTTTGCGAGCTGGGATTTTACTTCGCTGAAACTTCTCTCACGGTTTCTGAGGTCGAATGCGAGAGCTGTTATCGCGGAAATAATTTGTGAATAAAGCAGTTCCTGACCTCCCAGGGAACGGCGTTCCCAGTTTCGCATTTCCCCCACAGAGATAATTCCAGTGACACGGTTGTTGAGCCTCATGGGAGCCAGAATCGCCGATTTCAGAGACGGCAGTCCGAGCGCTTCCAGTTCCGGTTTCTCCATCTTGAAGTCGGGATTGGACTGATTTATTATCAGCGCTTTGCCCAGTTCAATAGCTGATTTGTGACGGGGCAGACGATCCAGGATTACCCCCTCAGGGCTTCTTTCAAGTGCTTCATCGACACCCCGCAGGTCATGCAATGCCATCGGGTTGAGACTGTTTCGATCCCGGTCGTAGCGCCAGATTCGGCATAATGTCGCCGGGAGAGTCTCGGAGACGATCCGGGCGGTCTGCTTGAAGAAGTCCCTGCTGATTTCTCGTTCGCCAAGCCCAAAAGTCAGATTGAAATTCGAAACAATCTGTTTTTTGAGTGTAGTCATCATAGTCGAAACGGTATGGAAATCGATCAGCCGGCAAAAAGCGATATTCATGAGATCGACTTCCTCTTTTCTCACTCGATCAAATGCTTTTGGTTTAACGGCGGCCAAAGTCAAAACGCCCTTCAACTCGCCCAGCATATTGATCAGCGGATATGAGAGCCGGGATGAAAAACCGCTTTTGTAGAGATGATAATCGTCGCGGTAGAAATCAGATTGCAGGCTTCCCGTAACCATCATTTCACGCTTACGAGCGGTATCCAGTACCGAGGTTCGTGCCAGCGGGTAGCAAATGCCGTTTTCAACGAGTTTACCGCCGACCTCGATATAACTGTATCGGTACATGTTCTGAATCGCATTGTCGACAACTGCTACCGATATATAATCGCACTGGATCATATCCTGCAGGTGAGGGAAAACCAGTTTGAGGTAACTGACGATGTCCTCCGACTTATCCGCCAGGTTGAACATCGAATTCTTGAATTCAGCCATCCGCAACTTGACCCGCTCGGCATTGCGCTGACGCAGGCGCTTGAGACGGTTATTCGTAATTTCCTGAACCTGACGCAGGTTGATTTCCTCGGGAAATCCACCCCGCTCAGTTCGAAACATACAACTCAGGGCATATCGATTGGATTCAGCATCTGTGAAATTCAGACGTATTCTTTCGAAGCCGGTATGCGGATCGGCTTTTTCTGCCTTTTTCTCCGTTTCCTTCTCTTTATGTCCGGCTTCATTTTTGGGCAGTCTGCTGTCCAGCATGAGTATCTTGCCATTTTCCATAAATTTTTCAAGCGTGAAGAAATCCGGCAAAAAAGATTCGATGATATTGCGTGAAACATCCTGAACGAACTGATCAGGGTTTTCGCCGTCTTCCAGCGCTGACAATTTCGCGACAAGCGCGGGAAAAACCCTCTTCAACCTGAACCGGGGAGAGTTTCTGCGCCACAGCGAAAACCAGCCGATTATTCCCACAGTACAGAAAAATATACCGGCCATCAGGGAAATACCACCGGCAATCTCAAAAATCAGCATCAGCGATGCGCTCTGCAAGTCTTCTATCGGAGCATAATGCTGGAAAAAGTTGGCCAGGGCCCACAGGCTGATCGCCATCAAACCGAAACCGAGCTTCTGGAACAGACGTTCCTTGATATGGAAGAACCTGCCCCGCATACGCACCAACAACCACAAAACCAACATGAACGCGCTAGCGGTCGAAGCCCAGATTATGTCCTGCATATATTACTCCTCAGACAACGAGTTGACTCTATGTATACGATATCGGCTGAAGCGGAGTTATTTTAAGCGGGAAGAACTTATATCTAAGAGTTAATATTAATTTTTGCGCAGGAATTGAACAGCTTCAATGCAGTTTTTTGAGGTTTTTGAAATGCAGTTTGGCGACATGCCCCAAAGCTTCACGACCATGGGCCTGAACGAATTGCAGAACTGCCTGGTCAACAATCGGCGCGGCGCCCTTGGGAAGCTTAAGTCCAAACTGCAGGGAAAGTTTATCGAGATAACTTAGAAAAGCGGCCCGGGCCAGAACCGAAGCGGCGGCCACAGCCAAGTGGCGTTCACCGCGATGTGTCTGGAGCAGGTTGACAGCCTGGCCTTTTTTCATGAGAGAATTTTGAATCAGGGAAGCATCACCAAATTGATCAGAGACCACTGTGGCACAATCGTCTCGATCCAAAACATTTTCCACCGCACGCGCGTGCCCCCACGCCAAAAGCTTGTTCAGGTTGCGAATCCGGGCATACAGCTCATTGTATTTTAAAGGGCTGATCAGTACAATCGAATTGGGAGCAGTCCCCTTGATATCTTCAGCCAGAGAAAGGGCGCGCCTGTCGGTTATCCGTTTGGATTCCAGTATATTCAGGCTGTCGAGGGCAGACTTATTGGATCTATCCAAAAGTACGGCCGCGATCACGAGGGGCCCAAACAGGTCGCCTTTACCGGACTCATCGGTGCCGATATATTCATCCGGTACGACGATCTCGCTCACATCGATACCCGCTCGATATACTTGGCCTCTCGCGTGTCGACTTTGATGACGTCACCTTCCTTGATGAAAATCGGAACCTTGACTTCCAACCCGGTTTCGAGAGTTGCTCCCTTCATGACATTGGAAACACGGTCACCCTTGACCGCCGGCTCACACTCGACCACCTTGAACTCCATCGAAGGAGGAAGCTCCATCGAGATCGGACTGCCCTCGAAAAACAGGATATCATATTCGTTGTTTTCCACCAGGTACCCCTTGTAGTCTTCCATCTGGTCCTTGTGCAGAGCCACCTGGTCGTAGGTCTCGGTATCCATGAAATGATAGCTTTCGCCATCGGTATACATGTATTGCATCTTGCGGTCATCGAAATCGGGAATCTCGAACTGCGTCCCCGAGGAAAAGACTTTCTCGAGCACCTGGCCGGTGATGATGTGTTTTAACTTGGTAGTGACATTGGCCCTTCTCTGGGCGGTACGGGCATTTTGAAACTCAAGTATGACATACGGTTCGCCGTCTATAGCCAATTTCATTCCGCGCCTGAAATCTGATGTCGAAATCATATAATCCTCCTGAAAACATATCTCAAAACAACCGTATATAATAGCCATCCCGGGTTAGTTTGGCAAGTGCAAATCCTTCCGCCAGCTTACTGTATTTTAGATATGACTGCTTGCTGATAGCTTATGCTATGCAAGAAACCTGCTCTTGACATGGGTACAAACTGTGCTCTCAAGTGTATACTCTCATGGAGCCCGCGGGCCGGATTTTTGTTGCATTTTGGTGAAAGTTAAGTATATTCACCCTAATAAATTAGCAAGAAAGCAAGGGCCTTATGGAGAGAAAAATAAGAATTTTGTTAGCGAAACCGGGGCTGGATGGTCACGATCGCGGAATCAAGGTGATCGCTTCCGCCCTGCGTGATGCCGGAATGGAAGTTATCTATACCGGCCTGAGGCAGACCCCTTCCATGATCGTGGAGGCGGCTCTGCAGGAAGATGTAGATTTTATCGGAGTTTCGATTCTGTCGGGAGCCCACATGACCCTTTTCCCCGCCATCAAAAAAATGCTCAGGGAAAAAGGTGCGGAAGATATAGTCTTGTTCGGCGGAGGAATTATACCAGAGGATGATATCCGTGAACTCGAAGCCAGGGGAATCGACAAGCTTTTTGGTCCGGGTACACCGACTGAGGATATCATCGATTATATCAAGCAGGAAATTGCCAATAAAAAACCGGATGAAAAACTGTTTTAATGATAAACCGGAGTTGTTTTATGATGGGTAATAAAATCAAATTACTGACATTGACAGCCTTTGTCATGGCCGGTCTGCTCATCTTGAACGGCAGGCTGATGGCTGATGAAGAAACCAATGACAACAAGATCGAAATATTTTATCAGGATGTCGATACCGCCTATAAGATCATAAAAATGCAAACACTGAGAAATTCCGCAGTTGGCGAGGAAGCGGAAATCGACAACGAAAACGATATCCGGTCAATTGTCGAGGGCCTGGATGGCGATGCCGCTATTTTCGTTGACCACTACGAGACAGCGGCGGGTGAACTGTACACCGACGCCATAGTAGTAGAGTATCTCAACGCCGAAGAGATCAAAAAACGAAGCGAAGAAGCCAAGAAACCGCCGGAGTTCAAAAAAGAGCATCCGCTCGACCCGGAACCGGTGCTGATCGAGTATGGCGATGTTGACTTTCCCTATAAAGTGCTCGGTGTAATCAATTACCGCGCACAAGCCCATGATGACCTCGAATCCTCACAGGACATGGATTACAAACTCAAGGAAGTTGCCGGCGGTGAGGACGCCAACGCGGTGCTGTATGTTCAGTACATGCGTTCCGGTTCGCAGGTTTCGAGCGCTTCCGGGATTATGGTTGAAGCGATGGAGACCTGGGAAGAAGTAGAAGAAGAGAAGAAAAAAGAGAAGGCCCGGCGCGAACGGCTACTTCAGATGATCAAGAAAAAACAACAGGAAAAAAAGCAGAGTCAAAACGAGTAACCAACCCTGCCGGACATAAATGCGTTTTTCCATACTGATATCAAGGAGGAAATAGATGACTTACAACGTCGACCCGGAATTGCAACAGCCGATACGTGACATGATGCGTGAATTCTGCCCGAAGGAGATCGAACCCCTGGGGTTGAAGCATGACCGCGAACCTGACGCGTTCGCTCATGATATATTCCAAAAACTGGCAGAAAAAGGGCTTGTCGGATACGTTATGCCGAAGGAATATGGGGGCGGTGGTCATAAGAAGATAGAATACGCCACTATGATCGAGGAACTGGCCTACCATGACGCTCCATCATCGCTTCTGTCTGCAGTTTCACAGCTGGCGGTCGATCCGATCATGAACTTCGGAACCGATGAACAGAAGCAGAAATGGATCCCCAAGGCGGCCACCGGCGAGTTGATTCCGGCATTCGCGCTGACCGAGCGCGATGCGGGTTCGGATGCGGCCAACCAGAGTCTGACATTCGAGGAAAAAGATGATCATTATATCGTCAACGGCGAAAAGATATTCATCATGCATGGCGACGTCTGCCACTACGCGGTAACATTCGGCAAACTCAAAGCTGACGAAGGCGATCGTCCCAAGGTATCTGCCCTGATCGTACCGGCTGATTCCGAGGGCTTCAAAGCTTTTACCCTCATGAACAAGATGGGTATGCGTTACGCGACCACGGGCCGGATTGAATACCATGACGTGAAAGTCCCCAAGGAGAATTTTTTGGGCCAGCCCGGCAAGGGATTCAAAATGGCGATGAAAACACTCGACGGCGCCCGGATCGGGATTGCCGCCCAGTCTACCGGTATCGCCCAGCGCGCACTCGATGAGGCTATCAAGTACTCCAAGGAACGTATCGCTTTTGGTGCGCCGATCGCCAAACTGCAGGCGATCCAGTGGATGATCGCGGATATGGCGACCAAGGTCGAAGCCGCGCGCCTGTTAACTTATAAAGCCGCACAGATTCAGGACAAGGGCGAGTCAATCAACCTGTCCGCCTCGCAGGCTAAACTGTTTGCCTCCGAAGCCGCCAATTTCTGTGTAGACCGCTGTATGCAGATCCATTCCGGCTACGGCTATATCGGCGAGTTCTCTGTCATAGAGAAGCTCTATCGTGATCAGCGTGTGGCTGAAATCTACGAGGGCACCTCTGAAGTCCAGAGACTGGTTATCGCCAACAATATGCTCAGAAAATAGATCTTTTTTATATCTCTCTTCGAAAACGGCTCCCTCGCGGGGGCCGTTTTTTCTTGCCAGGCTGTTGCAGGAATAACAAGTTATATACGTAAATCGATTGCAGATTTAATAATGTTATTAATTGTGCCCTGCGCTATCGTTTCTTATCTTGCTTTTTGTATGGATGACTATGGGATAAGCGATCGAGCGCTTTTACAGGGAGGTATAATTATGAAGATACTGGCAATCGACAAAATCCTGCCCGATGCCACCAGCGAGGAAATCTTAAACAATCTGCCGGAAGAAGCCCGTGCCGTCTGGGGATTGTATCAAAAAGGATTTGTGCGGGAGATGTATTTCCGTACCGAGGGCACCCCCGGAGCGGTATTAATCCTGGAGTGCGAGGATATCGAACACGCTCGTATGGTGGTCAGTACATTACCCCTGGTCAAAAAGAATTTAATTGACTTTGACCTCTATGCGCTCGGCTTCTACGCTCCCCTGGCGACATTGTTTGCCGAAGACAAAAAGGAAACCGAAGAGTAAAAGCAGGCTCTTCAGAACCTGCTTATTATTCATATTGGCCTTTATCCGTCAAGCTTTCGGAGGTCGTCTTACTAATCCCAATATTAAAGATACTACGAAGAATATCAAGAAGATAAAGAACAGAATCTTGGCGATTCCTGCCGCGGCTACAGCTATGCCGGTAAATCCGAACACTGCCGCGATCAGGGCGATGATAAAAAATATTAATGCCCATGAAAGCATTTTGTAATCCCTTCCGTTTTGTTATCGTAAGCTCATGTACTACAACAATTGAAAACCTGAATTGTTCAGCAATTTTATTTATAATATCTGATAGAGTATTCCACTAATACTGATTGATCTCGCTTCTACCAGTCGTGTTTTATCTCCTGCGTCTGGTTGCGACTTCCGTAAAAATAATGTGTAGTCAGCATGAAAGTTATCGAAATCATAAAATTGAAGCCATGCTCATGTTCCAGATGTATGAGATTGCTTCGTCGCTATGCTACCCGCAATGAGACATACACATGAATTGTCATTTTGACCGAGGACACCGATCTTGATCGGTGGACGAGTGGAGAAATCTCAAGCATCGGATTTTTTCCATGGCAGGTCACAAGTTCCCGACTAAAGTCGAGAATTCAAGACATTCCATAACGATGCTAGGGATCCTCAAGTCTTCATCATGCCAGAGCGTGATTCCTCCTCAGGATGACTGAGTCCAACTCTTTCCCGCTTTACAACGGGATATTGCCGTGCTTTTTGGGAGGATTGGAGTCGCGCTTAGTGGAGAGCATCGAGAAAGCACGAATCAGCCGCGGACGTGTAGTCCTGGGCTCGATTACATCATCGAGGTAACCACGTTCCGCCGCGATATATGGATTGGCAAATTTCTCACGGAATTCCTCGACCTTTTTATCGGTAGCAGCTTCGGCATCATCAGCTTCGGCGATCTCGCGTTTGAAGATGATCTCGACCGCGCCCTTGGGACCCATCACAGCGATCTCGGTCGAGGGCCAGCCGTAATTCATATCACCGCGCACATGCTTGGAGTTCATGACGTCGTAAGCCCCGCCGTACGCCTTGCGGGTGATGACCGTGATCTTGGGCACCGTTGCCTCGCAGTAAGCAAAAAGCAGTTTAGCGCCATGACGAATGATTCCGCCGAACTCCTGGTCGGTACCTGGCAGGAAACCGGGCACATCCTCAAAAGTCAAAATCGGGATGTTGAAAGCATCGCAGAAACGAATAAACCGGGCCGCCTTATCAGAAGAGTTGATGTCCAGCACACCCGCCAAAAATAGCGGTTGATTGGCGATAATACCGACTGATTTGCCTCCCAGCCGGCAGAATCCGACTACGATGTTCTGGGCGTAATCGGGCATGATCTCGAAGAAGTCGCCGTGATCGACTATACGGGTGATGACATCTTTTATATCATACGGTTTATTGGGATTTTCGGGTACAATCTCATTCAATTCCTCATCCATACGATCTTCCGGATCGGTACATTCAACCACCGGGGGATCGTCAAGGTTGTTCTGCGGGATAAATGAATACAGTTTACGGGTCAAAAGCAGTGTTTCGGCCTCGTTGTTGCCTACCAGGTGAGCCACGCCCGACTTGGATGCGTGCACCATTGCGCCTCCCAGTTCCTCGCTGGTGATTTCCTCATGGGTTACAGTTTTGACCACGTTGGGACCGGTTACGAACATATATGAAGTCCCTTTGACCATCAGGGTGAAATCGGTGATAGCGGGTGAATAGACCGCGCCCCCGGCACATGGCCCTAGGATGACGGAGATCTGCGGGACAACTCCGGATGCCAGGGTATTGCGCAAGAAGATGTCGGCATACCCGCCCAGCGAAACCACACCCTCCTGGATTCGGGCCCCGCCGGAATCATTGAGGCCGATCACCGGTGCGCCGACTTTCATGGCCATATCCATGATCTTGCAGATTTTTTCTGCGTGAGCTTCCGATAACGACCCTCCGAAGATGGTGAAATCCTGGGAAAACACGAACACCTTGCGACCATCGATGGTACCGCATCCGGTAACAACACCATCGGTGTAGTACTTTTGCTTGTCGAGCCCGAAGTCCGACGAGCGATGGCGCACGAACATATCGAATTCCTCGAACGAGCCTTTGTCCAGAAGCAGATCGATTCTCTCGCGTGCGGTCAGCTTACCTTTCTCATGCTGTTTCTCGATACGTTTTTCTCCGCCACCCAGGCGAGCCTTCTGTTGCAGTTTCTTGAGTTGTTCGAGCTTGTCTTCGGAAGCCATAGTCACCATCCTCTATCTAAACCAGATTTTTTTCACACAACTTTTTGAGCGACGAATTTGTTGCCGTCATCGACGATCTTAGCGATCTTGATATCTATTTCGTGGTCGAAACCGAGAAACCATCCGTTTTTGGCCAGATCGGGCACCAGCTTTTTTTTGATCTTGATCGTCTCCAGCGGAAACAGGTCAGCCGAGGCGACATAGGCCGGACGCAGGTGGACAGAAAACGGCATGATGTCCGCGAACAGGAACAGCTTCTCCCCTTCCGATTCAATGATCACGCCCTGGTGGCCGAATGAATGCGCTCCTGTCAATACCAGCTTGATGCCCGGCAACAGATCGTAGTTGCCGTCGATTATACGCAACTGCCTGGCAGAATTCAACGGTCGTATTTTGTCCATGTCATAAGCCGCAAGAGAGCGGTCATCGGGATTTCGAGCCGCCTCGTACTCCGATTTCTGAACGATATATTCGGCATTCGGAAAACGCGGTACGACATTACCGGAACCATCGTC
Source organism: Candidatus Zixiibacteriota bacterium (assembly GCA_014728145.1). Lineage (NCBI taxonomy): Bacteria > Pseudomonadati > Candidatus Zixiibacteriota > Candidatus Zixiibacteriota bacterium. The sequence goes on from WJMC01000206.1 coordinate 17,714, forward strand.
TTTGACAGCGCCGCCGACATGGTCGAGATGCAGATGAGTCTGGATCACGTAATCGATATCATCCTCGGACAATCCCAGATCGCTCAGCCCGGCAGTCATCCTCGAGGGCTCATAGCAACCGTACATCTTTCTCTGTCGATCTGTCAAAAGATCTCCCAGACCGGTATCGACTACAATATTTTTATCACCTGTGCGGATCACGAAGATATTCAGATCCATCTCGACCAGGTTATCACGTTCGGACTTGACTGTCTTCTGCCAGATTTTTTTCGGCACCACACCGAACATCATCCCGCCGTCGACATAAGAAGCGTTCTCAACGAAAACATCGATTTGAAAATTTCCTAATTTCATGGCAAGTAGTCTATTTAGATTTGAGCATTTTTTCGATCGTAGCAATCATCTGCACCCGCGGTACAGTGACCTGAATACCCTCGGCCTTGAGCCATTCTTCCCGATTTTCGACGTCCTCGGATTTCTGTCGGCCGAGCTTCAGGTTTTTTATCGTCACTTCCTGTTTTTCAAATTCATCCGAACCACAGATCACAGCCACCGGTATATCCAAACGGTCGGCATACTGAAGTTGCTTGGGAATCCTGCGGTTATTGCCCAAAAAGACTTCGACATCGTAACCTCTCCCGCGCAACTCCGAGGCGATGGCAAAATAATCTGCTATCCGTTCCTTATCCATAGTTGCAACCAGCACATCAGTGGAAGTCTTTTGGGTATGCAGCAAATCCATTTCTTTCAATGCTGCCAGCAATCGATCCACTCCCATAGCAGCGCCAGTGCCGGGTACCGGCTGTCCGGAAAATCTTCCCACCAGTTCATCATAGCGACCACCGGAAAACATCGAACCGTACTCGGGCAATTCCGTCAGTTCCAGTTCATACACCGGGCCGGTGTAGTAGCCAAGACCCCGTACAATGGTCAGATCGAATACGGCATGCGCGGGACTGATGCCCATCGCGTCATGATACTGCCGAATCTGCCTGATCTCGTCCAGTCCCTGTTTACACTGTTCGAACCTTGAAAGCAGTTCGCTGGCGGATTCCCAGGTCTTTTCGAAATCACCACGGTCAATATCAAGGAATCGTTCGATCTTTACGATCTGCTCCGGACTCAGTTCGACACCTTTAATTTTGTCGCCGGACTTATCGACTCGACCAGCACCCAGTTCCTGGATTACAGCCTCACGGCCCTGTTTATCGAGTTTGTCGAGCACCCGGAAAACATCGTGAGATTTATCCTGCACTCCGGCATACTCAGCCAGCCCATTCAGTATTCGGCGATTGGAATAACGTAGCTGGAATTCATTGATATCGAGGGTTTTGAAGGTCTCGATCATAACCTGCATGATTTCGGCATCGGCCGCCATCAGGTTGGTACCGACGATATCGATATCGAACTGGGTAAACTCACGGTAGCGCCCCGGGCCGGGTTTATCCGTGCGCCAGACCTGACCGACCTGGTAACGTCGAAACGGCCTCACAAGATCGGGAGTGCCGGCCACATAACGGGCCAATGGCGCGGTATTGTCGAAGCGCAGACCCATCGGGGTTTCTTCCGGGCCGACGAAGTTGAATATCTGCGAGGTGCCTTCCTCGCCGTAATCGGCTCCCAGAAGGGTTTCGATATGTTCCAGCGCCGGGGTCTGGAGTGGCTGGTAACCGAATCGTTCGAAGACCTCCTGAACTCTGCCGACCAATTCGCGCCGAGCGAACTCATCTTCGGCCGGGTAGTCCCGAAAACCCTTGAGAAGCTGGGGCTTAACTCGTTTGCTTGTTTTCTTCTTGCTTTTGGTCATAATCGGATAAAAAAATGGTACTGGAGGGCAGGATCGAACTGCCGACCTCCTGATCCACAGTCAGGCGCTCTAGCCATCTGAGCTACTCCAGCACAAAGACGTATTATATTTTAATATGTATTCAAGTCAAGTGCAATTTATAAATAGTATGGGCGAAGAAATGTGGGCGAAGCTGAAGATTTTTTGGTGAGTGATATTATTTACAGGTCAGGTTGCTTGCAACTAACGAATCATTATTATTAGTCATACTCATACATGACAGCTAAGAGAAACCATCCCAATCAGGTGAATACAATCTTTTGAATCAATTTATGTAACATACTTTCCATATTATCCAACATCAATCGCTTTTAACCGCTTCGACTCCGAGGATGTCTTCTCGACGTGAACACTGGAAGCCGGCCTCGGATAAGCGCTTGATCACACCTTCGACGAACTTGCGGGGACGGCCTTTGGAATAAGGATCGCCGGTATAATGAAACAGCCTTCCCCCCGGCCGGATAACTTCGGCCAGCCTGTTGTAGTATTCACCCGAATATAATTCACCGGCCAGCGAAAAGCGGGGCGGATCATGCAAAACAGAATCGTAGTAATCATCATCAGCGGTTTGCAGAAACTCCTGCGAGGTCATCTGGTGAGATACTATGCGATCATCCAGAAACTCAGCCGACCACGGGTTAAGACTGCGCAACAACCTTACGCTCGGGTTGGGTTCGCAGGAATCGACTTTGACCGCGCCCAGCCTCAGGGCCCAGATCGATGTGTACCCCAGACCACCACAGGTATCCAGCACGATATCACCATTTCTGACAGCTGACTCAGCTTTCTGGCGGGAATCCTCGAAGGGTTTTACCAGGCTGGTGCGATGCATCTGGATTCCGTCGATTTCGAGCGTGGGAGCCTCACCCGTCGCAACCAGTTGATAGTAACCATCCTCGTAGACCGACAACTGCCTCAGCCTGCCGTCCTCGAACAGGAATATCGCCCGTTCTTTTTTAAGCGCTTTTTTTACCTGGCGGATATCCAGATTTAAAGCTGTCAAATCCAGTTCAACCTGTCGCAGGCCGAGATCGGTCGAAACCTGAATTGTGCTCCTACCCTGTTCGCGGGCTTCTTTCAGTTTTAGCAGATTTGTATGATCGAACAGTAAATTTTCCAGCATCGGAACTATACCAACAGTTAAGTCTTTTAATTGACAGAGCCGACTAACGATTATAGTATATCCAAAATGGATTAAATGAAAAGGAGTTTTCAGGATGAAAGCTGATCTAATCAGGCAACAGGTCAAAAAAACCGACAGTAAAATAGTATTTCTGATAATGGACGGCCTGGGTGATATCCCGGCCCAGGGCAAGGACACTCCCCTGGCGGAAGCCGAGACTCCCAATATGGATAAACTTGCAGAGCGGGGATGCCTTGGGCTGTGCGATCCGATCGCGCCCGGGCTGACTCCCGGAAGCGGGCCGGCTCACCTGTCCTTGTTTGGCTACGATCCGGTTAAAAACAATGTCGGCCGGGGACTGCTTTCGGCGTTCGGGCTTGATTTCGACCTGGATCCGATGGATCTGGCGATGCGGGGTAATTTCTGTACGATCGACGAAGACGGCAATGTGACTGATCGGCGCGCGGGCAGGATTCCCGACGAAACCAACCGTGAAGCCTGCCAGAAGATTCTCGACAATATCAAGCTTCCCGATGGTGTGGAGCTGTTTTTGCGCACCGAAAGCCAACATCGCGTGCTGGTGGTGATGCGCGCTCATGGGCTCTCCGACCAGGTCGAGGAGACCGATCCGCAGGCTACCGGGGTACCGCCCAACGAACCCAGGGCGCACAACGCCGATGCTGAAAAAACCGAGCGGTTGTTGAGCGATATGCTCCAGCAGATCAAAGAAATACTCAAGGACAATCACCCGGCTAACATGGTGTTATTGCGGGGGTACTCCAAACCGCTGTCACTGCCGACTTTCAACGAGCGCTACAAACTCGATGCGGTCGCAATCGCCGAATACCCGATGTACCGCGGATTGGCCAGGTTGGTGGGTATGAATGTTCTGCCTCCTTACAAAGACTTTAATGATTGCCTCAGCTGGCTTAAAAAGGCCTGGGATGACAACGATTTCTTTTTCGTCCATGTCAAAAAAACCGATTCCTACGGTGAAGATGGCAATTTCGAAAACAAGAAAAAGATTATCGAGGAAGTCGACAAGACGATCGTACCTGGTGTGACCGCGCTCAATCCCGATGTGCTCGTGATCTCATGTGACCATTCCACGCCCTGGAGCATGGCGTCACATTCATGGCATCCCGTTCCGGTCCTGATGGTCGCTGAAAGCATCCGCACCGACCGGTGCACAAAATTCACCGAATTGGATTGCCAGTCGGGTAGCATGGGACGGAATTTGTCGACAAGTTTGATGCCACTGGCTTTAGCCCATGCCGGCAAGCTGGAGAAATTCGGCGCTTAGTCTTTTTTAACGAAGAAATCCATCACCGAGACCCCGTGGGTTTTGGTCTTGAACAATTCGAATCCCACGGGTTCCCGGTCGACTTTGTCTTTTTTGTGGTAATGGGCTATCAGGATCGAGTCTTGATCGGCGACTTTATGTTCATGAATCGCCTTCATAGCCCGATTGACATAATCGCCATAAAACGGTGGCGGTATAAAGATCAGGTCGAATCTGCGCTTTTGTCTGCCCAGCAGTTCAAGAGATTTCAAAAAATCCATACACAGCACCTGCACCCTGTCGCCGATCTGCAAATCGCGCGCATTCTGCTCGATCGATCGTGCCATCTTTGACTCGATATCCACAGCCACAGCATGGCCTGCCCCGCGGGAGATCATCTCGAACACAAATGCCCCGGTTCCGGCAAACAAATCCAGCACCCTGGCATCCTGAACATACGGCATCAGCGTGTCAGCTATAACTCGCCGTACCAGGACCAGCGCGGGACGGGTTTGTGTGCTTTTGGGAATCTTTATAATCCGGCCTTTTAATTCGCCGGCAAGCAACCTGACCTTGTTTTCCATACCGCCAGTTTATCATATTATTGCAGTCGAGTCAATCCGATTATACTCACAAATCTTTCAGCTTGCGAATTTTACGCATCCGCCTGAACATCTGAATATATTCCCGCATCATCTCCTCTTCAGCTTGAGACAGCCCCTCCATGATCGGGATTCCGGTTTTTATCAACATCCGTACGATATCCGCAAGAGTGCGGTCGTACCTTTCGGTGAGCTGGTCCAGGCGGGATTTCATCTCGTAGGATAAAAAGACGTTGATACAATGTTCTCCGCGTACTTTCCTGACCGGCTTGTAGGTCATTATTTCTCCTTTCGATGATATTTCAGGTGGCCGAGAATAACCTGCGGTGTTTTGATCACGATACCATAGTCATGCTTCAGAATTCTAATGAATCTGCTCAGAGTTTCTTCAGGGCGCCGGGTCACAAGCAGATCATCAATTTCTTTTAAGCATGGATGACTGCAGATAGGACAGAGATTCTCCTCGGGTTCACTTACGATCTTAAACTCCATTTCAACAAATTTTCGCAGGCGATTTTTAAGCTTGCGCATGACCTGCTTATAAAAACTCTCAAGTTTGCAGGTTGGCCGTCCCTTGCCCCGGGCGATTTCCGACATGGTTTTCCCTTCGTACCAGTACTTCTCGATCAGGTCGCGTTCATCAGCATCAAGTTTTTCAATTTCCTCTCGCACCCTGGCAATAATCCGCAATTGCCGGGCAGACCGCTCCTTATGATCCCAGGCATTACCACAGGCATTCTCAAGATCCCATTTAAGATTTTTGAATTTATCCGACATTATGCCTCCTTTCAGGAAACATTATGCCGGGATAGTGTCATGGAGACAATTCCATCAGAATGACATCAGGCAAGCTTCTGTTCTATTCAGTTTAATATGAAAATGACTTGATAATCGGTGACTAAAAAGCGAGTACCTCGACACCACTGATTTCGCTGGCACGATCCGCGATGCTTTCGAGTGTCTGGCGATTCAGCTTGAGTACGCTTTTAATTGCTGAGGGACGATCGAGTGAGTATATATGAACTTCACGTGGATCGATCTGTTTGATCAGGCCGGCCCAGCTTTCAATTTCGTCATCTGTGGCATTAAACCTGTCACCTCCCATCAGGAGGGCCTGGATAATCAAATTGGGATGCTCGAAATCTATCAAGCTCTGGACAACACCATCAAACTCAATACCCGGCGCGGGACGATTGATACGGTCAAAAACTTCTTTAGAGCCGGCATCGAGTTTCATGATCGGCGTATCCAGTTTCGCGACGGCATCACGAATCTTTCGGTCGGTCATACGAGTCGAATTGGAGAGAAGCGCGGTTTTAGCCGGTGGATAGTACCGATCGCGCAAACGGATAACCATGTCGACCAGTTCCGGGAATTCCGGGTGAAGCGTCGCTTCACCGTTGCCCGAAAACGTGATGTACCTGATGCCTCGCGGTGCCTGTTTCAGGTAGGTTGCCAGCTCGGCTTCGACCTGGTCAAAAGAAGGCAGGGCAGGTATCCCGGATGCCTCGGCTACATGATAGCTCTTTTGGGTCAATCCGTACTGGCAGTAGATGCAACTGAAGGAACATAACTTGCCGTCAGCAGGAAGGACATTGATCCCCAATGAACTTTTAAGCCTGCGGGATTTGACCGGACCGTAGAGACATTCCTGCTTCAGGTCGAGTACATCCCTGTTGATTTTATCGCTTTCACTCATAGTGGTATAATTTGGCGGTTAAATCGTCAATAGCAAGAATTATATTGTAGCCTGCCCGTTTCTTTACTAACTTCTGCTCCCATGGAACCGATCGCAGATCATAAACAGGTATTAAAACGATTCCCTGATTCGGAATTCGAGATGAACCTGTATTCCTGGCTTATGACTTTTTTCTTATGCGTAGTCTGGCCATTGGGAATCATTTTGAAGTTTACCCTCAGCGACCGAACCGGTAATATCGAAGACTTCAGCCCGCTGATAAGTTTCTATCTGCCCACGATCATCACCCAGTTAATAATTCTGTTTCTAATATATCTGGTAATCAAAAAGGAAGAAGTCGGTTTCAAGTCTGTCGGACTGGGAAAATTCAAGCTGGTATATATTGCAGATGCAATCTTGTTTCAAGTGACAGCCTGGTACATTCTCGGTCTTGTCAGCTCATTACTGGTAAAACTCGAATTCATTGAATTTTATGATACTGCCCCGCTTCTCCCCCAAAGCGCTTTCGAGTTTGGGATATTCCTTGTTCTTTGCGTTGTTGCGGCTGTGGCAGAGGAAACTGCTTTCAGGGGCTACTTGATTTCGAGGCTGACACGAATCTCCCGCTCGAGACTGCTGGCTGTGTTTCTTGCAACCCTGGCCTTTTCTGCGGGGCATATTTACCAGGGCACGGGTGGTTTCATATTGATTTTTCTCTATGGACTGATGTTCGCCGTCTTGTATTTCATAACCCGCTCGCTCTGGCCCTGCGTGATAGCTCATTTTATCCATAACGCCGCAAAACCCGTACTGAGTCACTTTTTTCAGTAGTGAAAATAAAACCTCCATCAAATTCGATGGAGGTTTTTTCAAAGGAGTTCAAGGATTATTTCAATAGAGTCATCTTTTTGGTCAGTGATATATTGCCGGCTGAGAGCCGATAGAAGTATACACCGGATGATAGGCCGGAAGCATCGAATTCAAGGCTGTGTGATCCAGCCGGCAGATTATTGAAAGTATGCCTGTTTACCGTTTGACCGAGCATATTGATAACATCCAGTTCAACATTAGAATACTCCCGTTCAAGGCTGAAGCTGATTGTTGTGGCCGGGTTGAACGGATTGGGATAATTCTGTGCCAGGCTGATATCTGTAGGCAGGGGCAGATCGGAATCATCATCGGCAGAAGTCGGATTATAAACTGTTGAATTAACGAAGACATCGTAGCCTCGTCCCAAATTGCGGTTATCGCACCAGACCGTGACAGCGTTTTTACCATCGACTGCTACCGCTGGATACTCATCGCGCGCATCACCTGAATAACGCGAAACCGGCAGGTTGCCCTGTATAATCCCGGCCTCATCGACAAAAGCCTGGTAGGCGCGTTTAATATATCCACGTTGATCTGTCCAGGTTACCGCGTAGTTGCCGTCAGCATCCATTCCAGCTCGAATTCGGTCGAATCCGAGATTCGGTTGCGAAGATATGATTTTCACACTTTCTATTACATTGCCATCCAGATCCAGCATCATGCTATGGATTTCAGTATCGATTTCGGTCTCATTGATCCAGGCTATCACGAAGTGCTCGAGTGCCGGATGCGCCGCCAAATCGAAATCCTTGTGCTGGTTGAGAGAGGAATCAACAGGAATGATATAGTTTTCACCTGACAAACCGCCATCGATGTTAACTACCTGTAAAAAGACAAAAGTCTTGTCGTCTATCAGGCTGTTGAATGCCACTACGAACTGATCGTTACCTGCCGAAACCACGCGCGGGTTATAGCATGGGTATTCATGCTGATTAATCTTGAAATTCGAGCCGATCGGAAAGCCGGGAGTGCTAAAAGTCTGGCAGTAGATATCGTCGTTACCATCGCGCTGATCACGCCAAACCACGATCATTTCTCCATCGCCTGTTATATCGCAGTCAGGTTCTGCATGAAGTGTAGCGGTTCCATCGAGGTCATCATTGACTATGATATTATCGCCGATCCTGCTCCCGCTAGAAGTGAATCGCTGGGCAAAAATACTAATTCCGCTGATATCTTCGGCCTGTCTGCCATCAGCCCAGCAGACCGCACTGCGTCCGTTTTCAGCGCTCCCTATCGCGGGACTGTTCTGGATCGCGATAGTGCCGTCATCATTGACCAGAATCGCGTCACCGAGTTTACTTCCAAACTCATTCATACGCTGAAAGTAGATATCACCGTCATCTGAACGGCTGTCTTTCCAGACCGCGGCGAAATCACCGGAGGCCAGGCTGGCGATATCCGACTCGCTCATCTGCGCCCCCGTGGAGGTCGAGGACAACTTGAAATTCGGACCAGTTGATTCAGAATTGCTGTCAAGCTTTTGAGCATAGATTTGAAGCGACATGTCACGGCTGTCATTGAAAACCACCAGCGCTGATCCATCAGCATGGTATACCGGCAGGGGATTGAAACGTTCACCTGTCGCGAAAGCATCGGAAATAACATAATCATCGCTGTCGAGTTCAGCTTTGGAATTCAGCTTGCGGGCAGTAATTTCTGCCCGATCACCCAACTCTGCCCAAACTGCCAGGATTTTTTCCTGGCTATCCGAGACCATGCTGACATTGAAGGCATAGTTGTCAGTACCTTCACTTAAAGCAAAGTTATCATCTACCCTGTTGCCATCGGCATCGAATAACTGCACATAGATATCCTGGTCAGTACCACGATCATCGGAAAAAGCTACCAGGTAACCGGCCTGTGAAGTATAGATCATTTCAGGGTCGAATTGATTGGCTGAAATCCCCCCCATATCGGCCACATTGATCGAGCTACCTGCAGTCGTTCCGTCAGAATTGAATAACCGCAGGACGACATCAGCGCCTGTGGATGAGATTTCTTCCCAGATAATCGCGAAACCACCGACGTCGTCGCAGGCAACCGCAGGCAACCAATAGTCAATACCTGAAGTTGTTGGTGATATCTTGAAATTGCCGCCATTTCTGGCACCGGTCGAATCGAAGATTTGAGCGTAGATCGCTGATCCCAGACGGGTATCCTCCCAGACCACAACCAGGCGGTCTTCAGAAGTATAGGCCAGATCCGGATATGATACTATGTTGGCGGAGCTGTTGTCATTGACTTTCAGGGAATAGTTTATCTTCGTGAAACTGCTGTCATAATATTGCAGGTACAGATCTCCGGACTCATCGACCCAGACAAGGGCGATTATCCCATCAGACGATTTTGTGGCCTGAGCCATAAATTGATCAACAAATGCCGGATTCTCGATCAACTGTTGATTCGAACCGGGAGTATTTCCATCCGCATCGACCTTCTGTCCGAATACGTCATAAGTGCCATTGCGATTGTCTTCCCAGCCGACCATAACATGGTCATTTTCAATATTTACTAAAAACGGTCTGCGGTGGTTGAAACGGTTCTCGCCGGCAATCGGATTGACCTGGATATCGTCGAAGAGCATTGACATATCAGTAGAGTAAGTCCTGGTAAACAGGTTCGGGCCGGGATTATAAAAGGTACCATCGGCGACCGCGCTACGGTGATTGCGGATATGCTCCGCCAGCCCGTTTTTTGAAGCGGAAACACCGTCCGGGGTGAAAGCCAAAACAAGTATGATAATGAGAATTGCCAATAATATGATCTTTTTCATAAACACCTCATCTTCTGTCCAGCCAGTATAAGGCAAACAGCGTGCCCCGTATTGAGGCTGTTCAATTCTTATACATTTGTTCCCGATCCCGATGTCAATTTCGGGAAGGCCTTTCTAAACAACAATCCTGCAAATGGATAGAAACCAGATTGCTGGAACGTATTTTTCAGTATTTTCGTGTGGGGAATTCGCGTATGCAATTTTGAATAAGCTTACATAATTTTGCAGAGTTTGGACTGCAACAGTTTTCACATCTCCACTGCAGACGATACGATTTTAGTTAACTGTTTTTTAACAGTAGCTGATACGATTGTTTTAAGATCGAGGCTTTTCGATTCCGATAATATATATGAAAGGAGTGAAGCGGTATGTATACAGCTTCGGTGCAGGGTATCCAGCAAAATTTGGCAATGTTCAACCGCTATGCCCGCGATCTTCAGGATATCGAGAAAGCGGATGTGGTGGAGGATATGGTGGGTATGATGATTTCTGAGAAAGGCGTCTACGCCAACGTTAACGCCATCCGGACAGCCTACCAGATGGACAAGCAGATTATCGACATGATTGCCTGACAGGGGCTCTTTCCCGTCGACCGTCAGATAATCCCGTACCGCCTATTTCGGTGGCGCGGGTTTTTTTATTTTTCGACTTCGCCCCAGAACCATAATCAGGCATCCCACGGTCAAAAACAGTCCCCCCATTATTTCCCGGAAGGTCGGCATCTGTCCCAGGATAGTGGCCGCTATCAGGACGACATAGATCGGCTGAGTCTGGCTAATTATTGCGACTTTGGATAGTTCGAGATGCTGGAGCGCTGTCATGTAGATCATTCTGGAAAAAATAGGCCCGAAAATCCCCAACGCGATCACTCCGGGCCAGACTGTTTTCAGCCCTGAAAAATCGGGATTGAGCGAACTCAGGATTATCCAGTAGACAACCGACATCATCAGGTTGCGCAGATATGTAATTATAATCGGCCGGCCGTAGCGAACTGCCATCTTGGAAAAGAACTCGGTCAAACCGAAGAAAAATGACCCGACCAGAACCAGCCAGAAACCGGTGCTGTACTCGACTCGCAGATAGGCTCTCATTATAACTATCCCCGCTATCGAAAGAATCCCGCCGAAAGTTTCCAGCCGATTGAAACGTTCGCCCAAAAATATTACCCCGCATAAAATCGCAATCAAAACTTCAGAGCGGTTCAAAAACGCCGCCAGCGAGGGATCCATGCGCTGTACTCCTGCCCAGAAAAACCATATCGCCAGAAGTGAGCTGGCGGTAAACGCCAGAAGCCAGATATACCCCGCTTTCGTAAAGATCAGGATATTGCTTTTGACTCGTCTGAAGGGCAGGTAGACGATGCTCATTATCAATGTGGCGATAGAAAAGATAAACGCGTTCATCATTAGCGGTGATATATAATCCAGGTTCCATTTGCCGGTAACTGTCGCGCAGGCGGCGAAAAATGCGGATGTAAACGAAAACAGGTAGCCCAGTTTTTGCGAGTTTTCATTCTCTTCTGTGTTGTAATCAGATTTCCACACGGCTCAATCCCTAAAAATATAAACCGCAAGATATGGATTAAGTCCGGGTAATCCAAATGGATTATAAGATTATGGCAGGAGTTAAGCTCTCAGCGGTTCACGGGCAGGAAATCCGGTCTCGGATTTAATGGCACGGGCCAGTTCTTCCAGCATGTAAGGCTTACGAAGGTACGATCCGGCTCCCAGTTTCTGCATCTCGAGTACCCTGTCGGTAGGCGAATATCCGCTTACGATGACTACTTTCTGCCCCGGTTTGAATTTTATGATTTCCCTGTATGTATCCAAACCATCAAAGCCCTTCTCCATAATCATGTCCATTAACAGCAGGTCGTAGTCTTCTTTTTTCAGGATGTCAACAGCCTTACTGCCGTTTTCAGCGGTCGTGACAGTATACCCGAGCAATTCGAGCATCTCCGAAGCCATTTCTCTCTGTGCTGGATCATCATCGATTACCAGAATCCTACCGCTACCGTACAATGCAGACGATACAGTTGTTGTATCAGTGTCTTCATCACTCGTTGCAGGAAAGTAAAGTATGAATTCTGTCCCCTGACCAGGGTGCGAATCTACGTCGTAATATCCCTTGTGGTCTTTCACGATACCATAGACAACAGAAAGCCCGAGGCCGGTACCGCTGGTTCCCATCTTTTTCTTGGAGTAATATGGTTCGAAGATTTTGTCGATTTCATCTTCCGGTATCCCCACACCGCCGTCTTTACAGGAGAAAATCACGTACTGGCCTGCTTCAATTCGGTTATATCCTCCGTGAAGAGCCGCTAAATTTTCGACTGTGGTTTTTATTTCAATATCACCGGTGTCCTGGATCGCATCGAACGCATTAATGATGATATTCATCACGACTTTGTAAAGATGCGACTTTGACCCATGTATGAGCGGGAGGTCCTGTTCGAGATCGACGATCACCTTTATTTCAGGCCGATTGACCTGCAGTTTCTGGAATGCTATTGATTCCAGGTATTCCCTGATCACGTCGTTGAGGTTTAAGGCTTTCATCTCATAACGACCGCGCCTTCCTAAAGTCAACAGGTCCTGGATGATATCAACCGCTTCCCCGGCTGATTTGGCAATTCGAGCGATCTTGTTCTTGAGCGGATTTTTATCATCCATGCCAGCCAGTATCATATCGGAATAACCGACCAACGGACCGAGGATATTGTTGAGGTCATGAGCCACTCCCCCAGCCAGCATACCCAGTGATTCCATTCGACGAGCACGTTCCAACTTGGTTTGAAGTGAGTATTTCTGTTCTTCGGCGTTTTTGAGTTCCACGATCATATTTTTGAGACGGATATTGCTTTCGACTAATTTGCTTTCCTTCTGGCGAAGTTCCCGGGCGGCCTGCCGTTCTTCATCGAGGCTCTGTTTGAGCCGATTTACCAGCATCGTACCGGGAATAACAGTGAGAGTGTTAAGCAGGATGAAGTTTGATGCTATCACTATCCATTTTTCGAGAGTGTAAGTCTCTGAAACATCCCATGCCAGATAACCTGCTTCCAGAAGGTATCCGATCAGTGCCATGGTGCAGACGTTTAATGCCAGTGCTATATAAGCGAAACGTGCCCCCAGGATAATCCCGACCAGAACCGCAAAAGCGAACAGCCACATCGGCCCCGCCGCAAACGCTCCAGGTGACAATATCAGGGTCATTCCCATCAGATAGAACAGCGTCACGGCCAGGACCGCCCTGAGATTATATGAAGTACGGTTAAAAAAAGTAACGAACAGGGCCATGCCGTAGGCAATTGTATCCACTATCACGATCTGGTATAGATTGCTTTTTAGTGCAAGTATAACACTGGGGATATATGTGAAGATACCCAGAAGTGAAGCGGCCAGAAAGATCGTGCGAAGTATTCGTTCCCGCCAGTAGAGAAGTTTATTGTCCTCTACCGATTTCGGCGGATGAGTCAGATTGTATAAATACTTCTTCACCGGCTCCATTGCTGAGCTCATCTCTCCAGCGCCCCCGATTTCTACTTGATAACAGCAATTACGACAATCATGGTGCTAATCACATATTCGGCTGAATTGTAGCAGGGATTGAGCTAAAACATGATAATCTAAGTCTTTATGCAGCCAGACTGTACAGCCATTAATACTGTGCTAATAAATACAGGGGTCGAGTTCAGTTTTGAAACCGCCAGATACTGTTTACTTATTCTGATGATATCAGCCCGAGGCAATTATGCTTCGGAAGAATGCCGGCCAGAATGGATCCTGATGGGGCATTTCAATCGGTATTTCGAGACCACCGCTTCTTTTTAAAATACGCCTCGACTTGTCCTCGACTACCTTACCGATAACCGAGGCCTGAATGTTTTCTTTCGTTAGAGCTGTGATTACATTTTCAGAACTACCCGGATCGGCAGTCAAAAGCAGAGAACCTTCGGCAATTGCCTTCAAGGGATCGATGTCAAGCAGTTCACAGACGATCCGGATTTCTTCGGGATAGATGAACTTGTTTTCATCGATCTCCATCCCCACCTCGCTGGCACTGGCGATTTCAAACAGGCCTCCGATCACACCACCCTCGGTGGCGTCATGCATGGCGGTCACCTTCCCGGACTTCATCGCAATTTCGCAGTCCCTCACCACGCTCATCTCGGTTTTATAAGCTTTGGATTTTTCGACCAGTTCGGCGGGATGATTTTTGAGCAGTTCCTGCTCGTACAGGTTGGCCAGAATACCGGCAGTCTCAACTGCGGGTCCCTTGGTAAGAAGAACATCATCGCCCGGCCGGGCACCAGAGGGAGTGATATACTCGTTTTTATCCGCAATGCTGAACACCGTCACACCACCGATAAGCGGGCTGGCAAGTCCCGGATAGTATCCGGTGTGACCTCCCACGATCGCAATCTCGAGTTCGAGCGCGGCCTGGTGGATCGAATCGACGATACGCTTAAATTCGGCTCTGTCGGTCTCGGGCGGCATAAGCAGGCTGTATGTCATAAACTCCGGCTTTACTCCCATCACGGCGACATCGGATGCGCCGATATGAACCGTATACCAGCCAAACATCTCAGGTGGCTGGCCGGGAATCTGAAAGATCGGGTCCTCGGCAATCACCATAACCTGCTCATGACCGATATCGATCACCGCTGAATCCACACCGGTCCGGGGCGGGACCAAAACACGGCTGTCACTTTTTCCCAATCTTGCAGATATAAACTGTTCGAAATCAGACAGATCGATTTTGCCGATTTTAGGGACAGGAACTGTCTCGGCTGTCCACAGCCTGGCCAGCTCACACACTTCCTCAGCCAATTCCACCGGGTGCTGACCGACCATGACAGTCAGCGGTTCCTTGCCGGGAGCCTTGGATTCATAGAACATTTTCGGCACTTTGCCACCGGCGGATCGGACAGCCTCTGCGATCTTCCACGGCATCGAAGCTTTGTCGATACCGATCACTTCCGACGGTTCCTTTTTTCGATCGATCGCGCTGAATAAATATCCCTTTTTCTTACAATGATCTTCCAGCCATTTTGAGAACTCAGGATTATGACGGAAATTTATCGCCGAGCGGATTGATTTGTCGTATTTCTGAAACTCGATCAGCAG
>WJMC01000207.1 GCA_014728145.1 Candidatus Zixiibacteriota bacterium
ATACATGAAACCGACCCCGATTACCATCCAACATTGGAAGAAGCGATAGAATTCTATGCGCCTGAGTACAGAGAGATGGTCAGTAATGCTGTGCAGGCGTCGCTTGAAGAAGGAAAAACGTTTGATTTTGAAGCGGAGATAATAACAAGGCGAGGGCGCCGTAAATGGGTGCGGGCATTGGGGCAACCAGAGTTAAAAGACGGTCGCGCTGTCAAGTTGTTCGGCACTTTTCAGGAGATTACCGATATCAAGAAAGCCGAACTCAAGTTGCGTGAGACCGAGGAGCGATTCTCCCTGGCGATGCGCGGTTCCAATGATGGTTTCAGCGACTGGACTGATGTCAGCTCCGATAAAATCTGGTGGTCGCCCCGCTTTTTCGAACTCCTTGGGTACAAGCCGTTCGAGTTTCAGCCCACCATGGGCAAGTTCAAGGAATTACTTCATCCGGAAGATCACAAGAAAGTGTCGCAGGCAATCGAGGATCATTTCGAAAATGATAATGATTTCGATGTCGAGTACAGGCTCCTTCATAAATCAGGAGAGTACCGCTGGTTTCATGCACGCGGTGAAACCCAGCGTGATGAAGAAGGCAAACCGGTCAGGATGTCAGGAGCAGTGCGCGACATCACTATTCGCAAGCAGACCGAGATGGCGCTCAAGCAGAGCGAGCGCAATCTCAGGATGCTGTTCGAGCAGATGGTGAGCGGATTTGCCCAGTTGGAGATGACTACCGGTCCCGAGGAGGAGACACCGGATTTCAAATATCTCGATGTAAACTCTGCTTTTGAACGCATCGTCGGCCTCAAAAAATCGGACCTGGTCGGAAAGACAATTCGTGAGGTGTACTCTGAAACGGAACAGTACTGGCTCGATTTCTTCCGCGAAGTTGTGCTCAATCGTCAACCTGCTAAACTCGTCGATTACCACAAGGACACTGATAAATACTACGAGGTGATAGCATACAGCCCCAAAGAAAACCACCTGGCCACGATTATGACTGATATAACAGAGCGCAAGAAAGCGGAACTGCGTATCCGTGACAGCGAAGAACGTCTAAACCAGATTATTATGGGCAATGCTGTAGCCACTTTCGTGATCGATAAAAACCATAGGATTACACACTGGAATCATGCCTGCGAAAAACTGACCGGCATGTCCCGTTACGAGGTTATCGGTACCGACCGTCAATGGGAAGCTTTCTATACCGAAAAACGGCCGATTATGGCGGACCTGTTGATCGACGGTTTGCCGGAAGATGAAATCGCGCGTCATTATTCGGAATCATTCCGCAGATCTTCCCTGATTTCAGGTGCTTATGAGTCCGAGGAATATTTCTCCGAGCTTCAAAAAGAAGGGATCTGGATATATATTACCACGGCACCTATCCGAAACTCAAAGGGCAAGTTAATCGGCGCGATCGAAACCCTGCAGGATATCACTGTACGTAAACGTGCACTCGAAAGCCTGGGTGAAAGCGAAGAGCGCTTCCGCACCGTTTCTCAGCAGGCGTTAATGGGTATCCTGATCTTCCAGGACAACCGTCTCAAATTCGTCAACAACGCCTTTACCAGAATAGTCGGCTACTCAGTTGAAGAGTTGCATGAAAAGTATGCAGATGAGCTCGATCAGCTTATTCATGAGGATGACCGCCAGCTTGCTCAAGAACTGCGCCAGAAACTGAATTCGAGAGATGACAAATACCTTGAGCGTGTGAGCTGGAGAGTGCTGACCAAAGACGGCGAGGTACGCTGGGTGGATAATTTTGCCAAACGCATAACCTACAAGGGCAAACCCGCGGATATTTTCTCTGTGTCGGATATTACCGATCGTGTGCGAGCCGAACTCGAACTCGAATCCGAGAAGGAACGTCTCAATGTCACCCTCCGCTCAATCGGCGATGGTGTCATAGCTACCGACCGCGAACACAATATCATCCTGTTCAATAAAGTGGCCGAGGTGATGACAGGTTTCAGCGAAGAAGAAGCACTCGGTAAACCACTGCAGGAAGTGTTTAACATTATGAATGACAGCACTCGTGAGAAAGTGGAAAATCCCGTACAGCAGGTATTGTCCGATGGCACGATTATCAATCTGAGCGACAACACCGTGCTTATCTCCCGCGATGGACGTGAACGGAGTATTGCCGACAGCGGTGCTCCTATTCGCGACCACGATGGTAATGTTGTCGGTGTCGTTATTGTGTTCCGGGATATCACCGAAACCAAGCGCCTGCAGGAGTTCGCCTCCCGTGCCCAGAGGCTCGAAACGGCCGGCCGGATTGCCGGTCAGGTCGCCCATGATTTCAATAATCTGCTGGGCCCCCTGACAGCTTATCCGTCATTGATAAGAGATGAGATCCCCGCAGACCATATAGCCACTGAATACGTCAACCAGATCGAAAAATCAGCGCGCCAGATGGCAGATATCAATCAACAGCTATTGACCCTCGGCAGGCGGGGCCACTATGCGCTGGAACCGCTGAACCTGAACGAGATCGTTTTGCAGGTGATCAAGCAACTCTATCCTCTCACGGAATCGATCGCAGTCGATACAGATCTCGCGGAGGATCTCTTCAATATCCGCGGGGGAGCTTCGCAAATCTACCGGGTGGTGGCTAACCTGGTATCCAATGCCCTCGATGCCATCAAAGAAACCGGCGGTATCAGGATCTCTACTGAGAATTTTTACTCCGACAGAATATCGGGACGCTACGGCCAGGTTCCCAAGGGAGAGTATGTCAAGCTGACAGTTACCGACAGCGGAGAAGGTATCCAGCCTGAGTTGATGCCTAAGATATTTGATCCGTTTTTCACTACCAAGATGGCTGAGGGACGGCGTGGATCCGGCCTGGGATTATCGGTTGTGCATTCCGTAATCGAGGATCATCACGGCTATATCGATGTCAGTTCCACCCCGGGCAAGGGAACATCGTTTTTCCTGTACTTCCCGATCACGCGCGAGAGTGCACTCTCGCCGGTCAGCGACAAGATCATCGGGGGGCATGAGGAAATCCTCGTTGTCGACGATGATCCGACCCAGCGCGAAGTTACCCGCGTCATCCTCGAAAAACTGGGCTACCGTACTACCACGGCCAAAAGCGGAGAGGAAGCCCTCGTTATCATCGAACGCAAGAGCTTTGATCTTATGATTCTCGATATGATCATGCCAGGTGGTATCGACGGTGCAGAAACCTACCGACGCGCGCTTGAAATCAGATCTCCTCAGAAAGCCGTGATAGTCTCAGGCTACGCTGAAAGCGAAAGAGTCGATGAGGCTGTAAGGCTCGGAGCCAGCCTGTTTTTGCGCAAGCCGGTGACAATAAAATCAATCGCCCATGCGGTCCGCAA
>WJMC01000208.1 GCA_014728145.1 Candidatus Zixiibacteriota bacterium
TAACAGCTGTGATGTTATCTAGAAGGCTCCCACGAAGCCGGTTACGACTCTGGACTCTTCTGATTCCATCTCGTAAGTATATTCCACAAAGAAGCGGAGATTGGAACGGAAGACGTGCCCCACATGGCCGGTCAGAGAACGATATTCGAGTTCTTCGAAATCGGACTCGATCCAGTTAAACAATCCGACCGCATAGAACTCTGAAAATTCACCGTCAGGGAGATATATCAGTTCTGCCATAGCCCCCCGTGTTTCGATCTCATCGCCGTCGTAGTCGACCAGGTTTGGATCGGAGTCGCTCCGTTCAAGATATTGCACATTCAGTTCGAGTGTTGCATAGGCAACAGACATATCGGGCCCGTAGTAGTAAACTTCGTTATTGATATCTTCGGTACCCTCCTTGCCGTAGTACCCGAATCCGCCAACCCGGAAATACTCCCCGATATCCTGAGAAATTCTCCCCGCGAATGACTTATATTTATCGTTATCGAATACCCCGAAGTCATCGGCCTCAACCAACCCGTTGCCGTTGACTGTCTCGAAGATCAGGTCGGTGCCGGTCTCAAAACCATAGGTGATCATGAATCCTCGGTCGTATTTCAAACTGATCTGCGATTTTCCGGGTGAGACTGTGTAAACCGGGTAATCCTCGTAGGTCAGGCGCAACTCCCTTTTAAATAGCGGATCGGAGACCTGAAACTGACCGAAATAGATATCCAGTTCGCTGTCGAAGAGATTGTTGAACATCACGTAAGCATCCTCGATACCGGCCACCTCGCCATGTTCGCTCAGATAGAAATAGAAATAGTAAGCGAAACCATCTGTGACCTTACCGCCGGAGATGAATTTGAGGTAATACGGTGTGGAGTAATCGACATCTTTATCAGTTTGAGTTTGATATTGCAAATAGCCTTCCATCCGTATAGCCAATGGCAGATCGCGGATTAAATCGAGTTTTTCATCGCCGGTTTCGACCATATAGCGCGGAGCATCCTGATCCTCCAGTTCGAAACCGTTACCGGCGAAATCATCGCCGTATGGTTTCAATTTTGGAAACGGTGTATGACAGGTTGTGCAGGACATCCGGTACTTACGAGCGAAAGCCGGTACAGCTGAACTTTCATCAACAAATACCAGGCTGGAAAAAGCGAAGATAAAAAATAACCAGATTGTTGTGATAAATAATAGGTTTCTTTTCACATTACCTCCCTATGGCAGGACGTTGATTGTTGTCGAATGCGTGTTTACATGTACGATCTCATATTCTTCCTCGGGCACCTCCAGAAATTCACCGACCGGTTTGACCAGCTTGCGGTAATTCATGGTGGCTTTAACGGTCATTTCACCCGGGGAGACTTCATACGGCAAATCAAAAGTGTAAGTTTCCATCTTGGTCTCGCGAGGTCCGATTCTGTAATCGGGACCGAATGATTTAGTATTCCACTGCTGTATGGTCATGCGGCCTTCAGGATCGAGATAGGCCATCCTGAAGATCCGGTCTCCGATGGGGACATCCTCGCGCCTGACACCCTCAAAATTCGGCTTGCCCAGCGGGATCCCCATGTCCTGGTAAGCCAGCTCATCGGTGGCAATAGTATATTCTTCACCCTCGAAACCTTTCTTGTCGACCGGCAGATGGTAGACATTGCCGTCGGCATCGACAGCCTCAACATGGACCCATACAATGCGATCCTCGACCGAACCTGTAGGGAATTTATGTCCGGTTTTCTGGTTGAAGAGAGCCAGGGTAAACTTCACTGTTTCACCCGGGACAGTTTCCCTGATGTCTGGATGAATCCTGAGTTCTATCGTGCCGGCGATCTTACCGGGATCATGGGCGCCGTGGAAGAGATGCTGGGCGGCGTCGTCATATACATTACCCATGGAAGAGGTCTTGCTTTTAGCGTAGGTCATATGACACTGCTGGCAGGGCACACCCTGTTCAGCATAGGGACCCTCCTTCCATTCGAGATGAGTTGATTTAACCCAGGCCCCAAAAGGACTCTTTTCGTTGTGGCAGGTACCGCAGAATTCGGCTGTGCCCATAAACTCGGATTTTTCGATCTTATGGTTGGGGGATTCGCCTGTCGCGCGGGTGCCGTACTTAATGTCGCCCGGTTCGGAGATCCAGTTGAAATTGAATGGTGTATCTCCGACAAATCCGGTTATTGAATGGCACACTTCGCAGGATACCGATTCATTGGCCCGAGATCCCTCAGACGGTGGTGGTGGAGTGACATCACCGGCCAGAAAGGCCAGTGGAGTATGACATCCGTTACAACCGTCGGCAACTCCTTCCATATTTTTATCTGCTTCCTGATGAGGTACAGCCAGCTTAAAGTATTCGATCTCGTCCCAGTGATGAGTGTACGCCTGCGACATCATGGCCTGTTGCCATTGACGATAAAAATCGACATGACATGAACTACCACAGTACTCGGGGGTATCATAGTCATCATACGATCTTGTGCCCAGGGCCTCTTCACCGACTTTGGGCCAGCCTTCTTCTTCTGCAGTAACTGAAGCTACCAGTAAAATCAGTAATATCACAGGCAGAACAGATTTAATTGCTAAAGGGATTTTTTGATTGATTTTGGACAAATTTTGCATGGTCATCTCCGATTTAGTATTTCTCTCAACAATATCAATATATGAAATACGTTACGCTATCACAAATTATTAGTGTAAATTGTTAGTATACCAGAGCTTATCAGTCCGGATTGCTTTTTGACACAATCATTCGTATTATCTGTTTATGGAATTGATCGAACAGTTGAAAGATACGCGTCTATGCTCGGGTTTGAATGATGATGAGCTTTTGCAGGTTGCAGATATAGTCACCACAAAAAACTTGAGAAAAGGTGAGATATTGTTTTTTGAGGGTGATCGGGCTGAAGGTTTTTATCTTCTGCTTGCCGGCCTTGTAAAGATCTATAAGCTGGCGCAGTCCGGTAAGGAACAGCTCTTGCACCGCATTGCACCCGGTCAGATTTTCGCTGAGGCGGCTGTCTTTGCGGGGGGTAAATTCCCGGCTAACTGCGAAGCGCTCGAAAACAGCCGGGTAGCATTTGTTCCCAGCCGGCGCTTCATCGAATTGCTCAAAGCCAACCCGCAGATATCGCTTAAAATCATTACCGCCCAGGCCGCCTTTCTGCGCGAGTTCACGGAATTGATCGAAAACATTTCCCTGCGAGAAGTTCCCGCCCGTATTGCATTCTATCTTCTCGATCAGGCGAACAGGATAAATTCTGATACTGTTCAGCTCGATCTCTCCAAGACCGAACTGGCCCGTAAACTGGGAACCATTGCCGAAACTTTCTCCCGGGGCCTGCGCAAGCTCATTGACCTGGAAGCTCTCGCCATTGATGGCAAGCAGATTAGAATCAAAAACCGTCAGCTTTTGAGCGAAATCGCCGAAGGCAAAAAAATCTGAGCAACTTGACCTGGGTCAAGGATTTATTTACTCGCATTTACGATACTCCCCTCAGACGAGATAACAACCGATCACAAGGAGGCATTATGCCGATGCGAGATATAATCATAATCGATGAAGAGAAATGCGATGGTTGCGGTCATTGTGTGGATGCCTGCGCCGAGGGCGCGCTCGATATAATCGACGGCAAGGCCAGGCTGGTGAGCGATTTTTTGTGCGACGGTTTCGGGGAATGCCTGGGATCGTGTCCCCAGGATGCGCTCACTATTGAAAAACGCGAGGCCCGAAAATTCGACGAGTCAAAGGTGAAGGAGAACATCGAGATGAAGCAGAATAAAGACCATAAACAGGATCTGCCCTGCGGGTGTCCCGGATCTAATATCCAGATGCTCAATCAAACTGTTAAAGCGCAGGATGGTCCGCAAGGGCGAACATCAAATCGATCTCAGCTCGGCCACTGGCCGGTTCAGCTCAAGCTGGTGCCGCCGAGCGCCCCATTTCTCAGGGATGCCGATCTTTTGATCTGCGCCGACTGTGTCCCCTTTGCGGTGCCGGATTTTCATCGTCGCTACCTCAAAGACCATGCGGTGGTGGTTGGATGTCCCAAGCTGGACGATCTTCAATATTACTATGAAAAACTGAAGGATATCTACAAACAAGCCCGGCCCCAGAGGATCACGGTCCTGAAAATGGAAGTGCCCTGTTGCAACGGATTGGCCGAGGCTTCCCTGAAAGCCAGAGATGAGGTCGCGCCTGATATCGAAGCCGAGGTTCATACGATTAAAATAAAAGGTGGTATAGAAATCGAGATGATCGCGGCTAAAGCAGAGGCGATCTAAGACTGAACCGTCAGATCCAGTTCCATGTAGACGACGTCCTCTAATGGATTGTAGACATACGGATCGGTTTGTATGAAACCGAGCTTTTTGTACAAGCTGAGAGCTTCAGTGAGACGTTTGAGTGAATCCAGACGCATCTTTTTGTAGCCGATTTCCCTGGCCTCGTCGATAATCAATTCGGCCAGCCGCAGTCCCAGTTTATGACCGCGATACTCCGGACGGACATAGAGCCTTTTCATTTCGCAGATACCGTCATCGATTTTCTTGAGGGCAACAGTCCCGGCCGGTCGCGAACCGTTGTCAACTGCCATAAACAAACGACCTGCTGGAGGTGAATATACTCCCGGCAGGGATCTGAGTTCATCTTCGAAGGACTGGAAGTCGAGTTCAAAGCCGAGATACTTTTCGTACTCACGAAAAACCTGCCGAACCTGCTGGAGTTCCGGTTCTGTTTTGGGCTGGATTATCTCGATCATGATTATCCCTTTTCGGGACCGATAATGGCATACATGTTTCGTTCGTAATCGAGTTTCTGACCGTGGTACATTCGCAATCCGGGCACCTTGTGTATAAAACCCTGTTTTCTCAGGTATTCGATGAAATCCCGCGCCGGTTCCACAACACCCAACCCTAAGGGCTTACCAGCATAATGAGTAGTAACTTTCCTGAACAACTCGATTGCACTGTCAGTCGAAGAGGCAATCAATGGCCCGATCCAGGTCAAACCACCTTTGCGTTTTCGCACCAGTGTCCAGGCCTCGATTCTGTTCCGGCCGGTTACATATATCGAATCCGGGTATTCGGAAATAAACTGCCGAATCTGTCTGCTACGGTCGATTCGGGTCATCTTGTAATCGAATTCAATCAATTCATCGGTCATTTTCGCAGACAGCACTTCAGGTGTTTCGCCAGTGGTATCGACTCGATTTCGCATGCGGTAAGAGAAATACTTGTCCCTGAATCCGAGGCGCCGGTATAGACTGGCCGCTTTAAAAACCGCATCGAGCTCGATCGCTTCGACCCTGTTGCTTCTTAGATAATCGATGGCTCTGACTAAAAGTTTCTCACCGATTCCCTGTCCGCGCAAACTTTCCATGACCACCATGGGACCTACAAAAGAGTATCTGCCGTAGGAAGTGGTCATCACAAAACCAGCCCTTTTATTTTGATGGAGGGCGACAAAGGCACCCTCGTGATCAAGTTCAATCATGCGTTCGAAATCACGGGGGAAATAACCCCAGTCGAGCGGATCGACCAGATCGAAAACAAAACCGAGCTCATCTTTTGAAAGTGTCTTTATTTCAGTCATAGTAATTTAACCGTTTACAAATTAACATGGTAACATATGTTGCCCTTTGCTTCAATAGCTTTGTAAAAATGTCATGGAACTTTTAGGTAACCGCAATTGTTTTTGAACCAAAATAGTAAACCGCATTCCGGTTATGTAGAGGGGAACTCTTGATTGAGTGAATTACTGCTTAGACAGCAGAAGTGGACAGCCTAAGCCCGCACAGCGAATGACCTGACTGCTTGACGGGCTTTTTTTATTCCCCCGACCGGGATATCATGGATTGGAGCGATTTTATGAATGACAATAAAGCAACTAATAAGCTTATAAGTGAGAAAAGCCCCTACCTGCTTCAACATGCCCGTAACCCTGTCAACTGGTATCCATGGGGCGATGAAGCGTTTAAAAAAGCGATCGACGAGGACAAACCGATTTTTCTTTCAGTCGGCTATTCGACCTGCCATTGGTGCCATGTGATGGAACATGAATCTTTCGAGGATGAGCAGGTTGCGGAACTGATGAACGATGCTTTTGTCTCGATCAAGGTCGACCGCGAGGAGCGGCCGGATGTCGACAGCACATATATGTCAGTCTGCCAGATTATGACCGGTTCCGGCGGATGGCCGTTGTCGGTAATCATGACTCCGCAGAAGAAGCCGTTTTTTGCGGGCACTTACATACCGAAGCAGAGCATGGGTGGCCGGCTGGGCATGATTGAGTTGATCCCGCGGGTCCAGGAGGCCTGGAGTCAAAACCGCGATGAGCTGGTTTCTGCCGCTGACAGGGTGACCGAGGGATTGAATTCCCTGCGTATGCCGCAATCCGATGATCAGCCCGGTCAGGAAGCTCTCGACCTGGCATACAATCAGTTTTCCCAGAGTTTCGATTCCGATCATGGCGGATTCGGTGGCGCACCGAAATTTCCCTCACCACATAACCTGTTGCTGCTGTTACGTTATCATAAGCGGACCGGCGATCAAAATGCGCTTCGCATGGTAGAGAAAACGCTTACAGGGATGCGCAGAGGCGGAATCTACGATCATATCGGCTACGGATTTCACCGCTACTCCACTGACCGTCGCTGGTTTTTGCCCCATTTCGAAAAAATGCTCTACGATCAGGCTATGATGGCTCTGGCTTACCTGGAAGCCTATCAAGCCACCGGCAAAGAAAACTATGCCGACACTGCGCGCGAGATATTCGACTACGTACTGCGGGAAATGACCTCAGAGGAAGGAGCTTTCTACTCGGCCGAGGATGCTGACAGCGAAGGCGAAGAGGGGAAATTCTACCTGTTCTCAATGGATGAAATCAGGACTATATTGAACGATTCCGAGGCTGAGATCGCCAGGCAGGCGTTCAATATCAGCCCGGCCGGTAACTACGTGGAAGAAGCGACCGGCCAGCGTAAGGGAACGAATATCCTCTATCGAGATAAAGATATAGATGTTCTCGCGAGTGAACTGAATATCGCCGAAGACGAACTGGCCAAAAAATTGGAAGATTTACGCAAAAAGATATTCGCCGTGCGCCAAAACAGAATCCATCCCGGCAAAGATGACAAGATCCTGACCGACTGGAACGGCCTGATGATCGCGGCTCTGGCACGCGGAGCAAAGGTTCTGAGAGATGAGAATTACGCCCGCAGTGCTGAAAGAGCGGCGGAATTCATAATCACTGAAATGCGCTCGGGAGAAAAGTTGAAGCATCGTTTTCGCGACGGCGAGGCGGCGATCGAGGGTTATCTCGATGACTACGCGTTCATGATCTGGGGGCTTCTGGAGCTCTACGAGGCTACTTTCGGGGTACAGTACCTGGTCTATGCCAGGCATTTGAGCGATTACGCTGTTGCCCATTTCCGGGATTCAGATGGAGGTGCGTTTTACATGACCGCAGATTCTGCCGAGGAGATGATCAATCGCCCCCGCGAGTTCTACGATGGCGCGATTCCCTCGGGCAATTCGGTCATGGCCTTAAACCTCCTGCGTCTCTCCCGCTTTACCGCGGAAAGTGCTTATGAGCAAATGGCTTATGAAATAACAAAAGCGGCCGGGGGCGGTCTTTCGCAACAGCCGGTCGGGTTCAGCTTCATGCTCTGCGCGGTCGACTTTATGCTGGGACCATCCTATGAAATAGTAATCACCGAGGGCTCAGAAAACAGCGCGGGCGAAATGCTTTCGGCTATCAACCGCAAATACCTGCCCAATTCAGTAGTGCTCTTCAGACCTGCCGGTGAAAAACCGGAAATAAGCGAAGTAGCCGGATATACAGAACAACAACGTCCTCTTGAAAACCGAGCGACAGCTTATATCTGCCAGAATTTTACCTGCCGTCTGCCGACCACCGAGGTCGATAAAATGCTGAAACTGATCGAATAAATTGCCCCGGGGGCCAATTCTCGCAGATTGTTTACGAAAAAAGTAAATTAACGCGCTGTTTTCGGGAACTGTCAAACTCTCTGGATGTTAGTATATCCAAATACTGTACTTTTTAGTAAAGAAAAGGTCTGTGAGGTACACAATCAATGAAAGTTTCCGCCCTTGAAGAATATGGTCTGCGCTGTCTTTTGCAATTGGCCAAAACTGACGGCGGTCCTTTAACCCTGCCGGAAATATCTGAACGCGAAGGACTTTCGCTTTCGTATGTCGGTAAGCTGATGATGATTCTGAAAAAGGCAGGGCTGGTGCAGGCGGTTCGTGGACGACAGGGCGGTTATATGCTGACTGATAAACCAGACAAAATTTTCCTCAAGGCAGTTTTTGAAGCTTTGGGAGGCCCGCTTTACGATTCCGGCCACTGTGACCGCTATACAGGTGACCAGGATAACTGTGTTCATTTGGAAGACTGCACTGTGCGCAGAATGTGGCGCGGGTTTTCTGATATGATTTCCGCCTTTCTGGGCAAACTGACTTTGGCCGACCTGGCCGAGGGTGATTACGATTTCAAAAAACAGATGGAAAAAATACTTTCAGAACATAAACCGAATTGACGAGGTAGTCATGACAGATAAAAATGTGATATTCAAATTCAATGATGTCCATGTAAAAGTCGAGGACAAGGAAGTTGTCAGGGGTGTTTCGCTCGAGCTCAAGGCGGGTGAGAAACATGCGATCATGGGGCCTAACGGCTCCGGTAAATCCTCTCTGGCTAACGCTCTGGCGGGCCATCCTGCTTATGAAATTACCGCCGGCAGAGTTACAATCGACGGCCAGGATCTCCTGGAGCTGGATTCGACTGAGCGAGCCCGAGCCGGCTTGTTTCTGGCTTTTCAATATCCGCTGGCGATTCCGGGTGTCAGCGTCTCCAATTTTCTGCGGGCCGCGATCAAGTCGAAGTACGATGGTGACGAATCTGTCCTGCGCAGTTTCCGCAAGGATCTGATGGCCAAATTCGAGCTTCTCGAAGTAGATAAATCATTTGCCACTCGCTACCTGAACGAAGGATTTTCGGGTGGCGAGAAAAAACGCCTGGAGATTCTTCAGATGGCTATGCTGAATCCGAAGATGGCTATTCTGGATGAGACCGATTCCGGGCTGGATATCGACGCATTGAAGGTTGTATCAAAGGGAATCAACACCGTCGCTTCCGACAATAACGCGATGCTTCTGGTGACACATTACCAGAGGATATTAAACTACGTCAAACCTGATTATGTGCATGTGATGATGAACGGTCGTTTTGTCCGTTCGGGTGGTCCGAGGCTGGCCCTCGAACTGGAGGAGAAAGGTTACGACTGGTTAAAAGCCGAGAACTCCCAGGCTGTGGAGGTATAATATGGCAGAAGTTACCAGAAATAAAGATATAGAATCGATCGGGCAGGATTATGCCACCCGCTACGGATTTCGGGACCCGGAAGAGTATTTTCATAAGGGTGCAAAAGGGGTCAACCATGAGGTTGTGGAAATGATCTCCCGAATGAAAGATGAGCCGGACTGGATGCGTCAGTATCGGCACCAGGCTTTGGATGTGTTTTTGTCCAAGCCGATGCCGAAGTGGGGTAACACTGAACTGCTCAATTCGATCGATTTTGAAAACATATACTACTATATAAAGCCGATCGAAAAACAGGGCCGCAGCTGGGAAGAAGTGCCCGAAAATATCAAGAACACTTTCGATAAGCTTGGTATACCGGAAGCTGAACGCAAGTTTCTGGCGGGAGTCTCGGCCCAGTATGAATCGGAAGTGGTCTACCATTCGATGCAGGAAGAACTCGAAAAACAGGGTGTAATCTTCAAGGATATGGACACCGGTCTGCGTGAGCATCCGGAACTTATCAAGGAATATTTCGGCCATGTCATCCCTATGACCGACAATAAGTTTGCCGCCCTCAACTGGGCTGTCTGGTCGGGTGGGTCGTTTATCTATGTTCCCCCGGGCCTGGATGTCAAGATTCCGCTTCAGGCCTATTTCCGGATCAACGCCGAGAATATGGGACAGTTCGAGCGGACCCTGATTATTGCCGACAAAGGTTCGCGGGTGCATTACATCGAGGGCTGTACCGCTCCAATTTACTCCACCGATTCACTGCATTCGGCAGTTGTGGAGTTGATCGCCAAAGATGATGCTTATATTCGTTACACAACCATTCAGAACTGGTCCAACAACATATATAACCTGGTTACCAAGCGGGCTCATGCGCACAAAAATGCCACGGTGGAATGGGTTGACGGCAATATCGGTTCCAAGCTGACCATGAAATTTCCCTGTATATACCTGCTGGGTGAACATGCCAAGGGTGAAATTCTGTCGGTCGCGTTTGCCGGGACCGGACAGCATCAGGATGCGGGTGCCAAGGTGATCCATGTCGCTCCCGAAACCAGTTCACGGATCACTTCCAAGTCGATTTCGAAAGCCGGCGGTCGGGCCTCCTATCGTGGTCTGGCAAAAGTTTACAAGCAGGCTGAAAAATCTAAGATCTCGGTCGAATGCGATGCCCTGCTTCTGGATGGCGCATCACGGTCGGATACATATCCGACGATGGAGATCGATGCCGACGATGTCAAGATCGAACATGAAGCCAGAGTTAGCAAGGTGGCCGAAGAACAGCTCTTCTACCTGACCTCGCGGGGATTGACCGAGGACGAGGCCAGGCTTCTGATCATCAATGGATTCATTGAACCGTTTACACGCGAGCTCCCGATGGAGTACGCGGTCGAGCTCAATCGTTTGATCGAGCTGGAAATGGAGGGTTCAGTTGGCTAAAGTAAAATATCATAAGGGCGTCTTACAAGATCAAGCAGGATCGAAGCAGGAAATCGAGTTTCGCCCGATAGATAAATCCGAGCCACAGTGGCTCTACGATCTTCGCCGGCAGGCCTGGGATTATTACCGCGGTGCATCTCTGCCGATGAGAATCGTGCATCTCTGGAAATACACCAAACCGGAATGGTTTCTGCCCGAGGATGTCGAACAGCAGATGAATATCCTGCCAAAACGTTCGGAAGTCGGTCAGGACCAGATCGCATCGCTCAAACCGGGATTTGCCGGCTTTGGCTGTAATCATGGTAACAGGGTGATCTACACCCAGCTGGCCGAGAAGCTTGCTGATACCGGTGTGATCTTCAAGGATATGTCGACGGCGATCGATGAGCATGGCGAGTTGCTGCAAAAGTATCTTGGCAGACTGGTCGGACCGGATTTCGGCAAGTTCGAGGCTTTGAACCTGGCGCTCTTCAATCACGGGATGTTTCTGTATGTACCGCCCAATCTTACAATCGAAGAACCGATCTTTGTTCATCGTCATCCCAACAAAGACTACAGCTTTATGCGGCTACTGGTAGTGGTGGGCGAAAATTCGCAGGTGACGATAGTCGATGAATACGCCGACCGGGCCGGTGCGGATCGATTCAAATCCAGCAATGTGGTCGAACTCTATGCCGATAAATCATCGCGGGTTAGATACCTGAATCCGCAGAACCTGTCGGGTTCGGTGACGTCATTTCTGACCCAGAGGGCTCGAATCGA
>WJMC01000209.1 GCA_014728145.1 Candidatus Zixiibacteriota bacterium
AGCCCGCAGGTCAACAGAACTAAAAGGATTATTACAATTCGAAAAATCATCTTCCCGTCCCTCCTGTCTGATCAGTTTTTACAGCGGATACAGACTGAAGCTACAAAGTTGACTGCTCAGAGTCAAATGCAAACTGGTGAAGATCCTGTTGTCGAGATACATAACTCCTTCTTCGAGCGATTCCAATACAGGATTGACCATCAGAACTGTATCCTCATCTCTGAGCAGGTGTGCAATGGATTCATAATCGTGACCGGATGTTATTCCAAACAAATAGAAGCCTGGACCTACTATTTCTATATTGAAATCATTATCCAGAAAACTGTGCGAATGCGCATAGTCATATGCTTC
Source organism: Candidatus Zixiibacteriota bacterium (assembly GCA_014728145.1). NCBI lineage: Bacteria > Pseudomonadati > Candidatus Zixiibacteriota > Candidatus Zixiibacteriota bacterium. Next base: position 352 of record WJMC01000209.1, read on the forward strand.
CTGAAGGTCGAAACCGGCAATTCTGACAGTAACCAGATCATCGACTATTTCCTTTTCAATTGGTTGGCCGTGATAATATATGATGAATTCTTCAGCATGCGAAAGTGACGCAACGCCGATTACAAAGACAACCAGAACCAGATAAATTATTTTTTTTGTCAACATGTCTGCCTCCTATAAACATTTTTACAGATTAAAACGTGTTCAGTTAAATTCTGACAGTTAAGTGGACATATAATGTCATAAAAACCTCCCAACTGTATTTGTTAAACTGATCGCTCATGTTGCATTCTGGATATTCAGAAATATTGTCTAAATCGCTCTGTTTGTTTTGAATATCTTGTTAAAAGCGTCGCGCTGTTCGTGCATGTGGTTGCGAACACCCTGAGGGGGAGATTTCAACATCGCGGGCTCAAGAGCTCATTCCATTGCAACACCATTACATAATCATAACGTTTATAATAGCATAATGTCAAATAATAATGTAATAATACTTATACTAAAATAATATTATGGGATGTAGTAATGAATATATTCATGGTAATGGCTACTTAGTAGAGCTCATCAGAATACAGGTCGAGATAGCTGAGCTGATCATTGATTATTGTAGCTGAAGTAACGGAAATAAACCCAGGTTACCAGTTGAATCACAAGTACGATCAAAACGATCCATAGAAGCGAGGGTAAAACTCTGGCCGGACAACTGGTTAGAAACAGATTCAGTATCACCAATCCAATCCCGCCGACTCCTATCAGCTTCAGGATCTCCCCGGCTCGAAAGTTAACGTAGTTGCCAATTCCGTATGATAACGAACATGTTGCAACGATAATTATTTCAACAGTCGGGCTGATTGACATGGTTTTGCCTCAATTGTAAGTGTAATTAAATTAACGGCAGAATCGTCAATCAGCTTGATTAGATTATTGAAATGGATACCATACAGTAAGAATTCTACAAAAAGACCGCTGCCAGAATAACCGCATAAACCAGGGCGGGCAACATATTCAGAATTCGGAGGTTTTTGATCTCGAGGATATTGATTCCCAAGCCCAGAAGAAGCAATCCGCCTACTGCGGTCATCTCGGAAATCATCGGAGAACTGAAGATCTCGCCCAATGACGACGCCAGAAGAGTCAGTCCCCCCTGGTAAACCAGGAGAGGGATAGCGGCAAAGATCACCCCGATCCCCATTGAAGCCGCCAGCGCGATCGATGAAAAACCGTCCATAACCGATTTGGTCAATAGCAGGTTAGGGGGCGAACCGAAACCTTCCTCCATCGCCCCGATGATCGTCATAGAACCCATACACCACAGCAGAAATGCGGTTACCAATCCCTCGGTGAATTTCTCGTTACTGGATTTGAGACGCGCCTTGAGTTTATCGCTCAGGTTGTTGATTCTGCGATCGAGGTCAATCATCTGCCCGCTAATCGCGCCGGCCACCATACTGAATACAAGAATCAGAAGGCTCCCGGTTTCGGAAGCCATCTTGATTCCAATAAAAAGTGTAAACAGTCCGATCGCCTGGAACGCGATACGGGTCAGGTTTTCCGGCAGGCGGTTATGAATCAAAAGTCCGATTATGCTTCCGACAATTACCGCCCCGGTGTTTATCAGTGTACCCAACATAGAAGTATTACTTCTGAGCCAGCTTCAAAAACTCCGGAATCTCGCCAACGACTTTTTCGGTGATCTGATTCCAGAAGGAAATGTCCGTGATATCGGCATCGAGATGCTTCTTGACCAGATCCTCGGTTTTCATTCGACCGGTATCCATTAAAAGCTGTTTGTATTTACCAGCGAATGCCGAGCCCTCCCGGCTGGCTCTCTGGTAAACCGCGTTGGAGAAGAGGAACCCGAACGTGTACGGAAAATTGTAAAACGGCATCTCGGTCTCGAAGAAATGCAGTTTGGAGGCCCAGAACTCCGGATGGTAACCATCCTCGGGATCGAGCGTACCGGCATAGGCCTTGGCCTGCGCCTCGGTCATAATCTGGTTGAGACGGTCCTTGCTGACCGTGCCGTTTGCTCTCTCCCGGTAGAAAGCGACATCGAACAGGAAACGGGCATGGATGTTGCAGAAAAATGTGTACCCATTCATCAGCTTCTGATCCAGAAGCATCAGCCGTTCCTCGTCGCTTTCGGCTTTTTCCAGGGCGGCATCGGTCACCAGCATTTCATTGAAAGTCGAAGCTGTCTCTGCCAGCCCCATAGTGTAGAACGTGTTGAAAATCGGTTCGTCGACCAGCACGTGATGATGCCAGGCATGGCCGAGTTCGTGCGCCAAGGTCATCATGTCGTCGTAGGTACCATCATAGGTCATGAAGATCCGGCTCTCCTTGACTTCACCGAAATCGGTACAGAAACCGCCGGCCGCCTTGCCGGGACGATTCTCTGCCTCGACCCAGTTTTTGGAGAGTGCCATCTTGATGAACTCCGCCATCTCGGGACTAAACCCCTCCACCTGCTCGAGGATGAATTCCGAGGCTTGCTCGTATGTGTATCTCTTTTCGATTTTTCCGGCTGAAGCCATCTGGTCATACCAGCGGAAGCGATCGATCCCCAGCAGTTTCTTCTTGGCATCGATGTATTCATTGAATTTCGGAGCATGATCCATAACCGACTGCCACATCGCCTGCAAGCTTTCGCCTTTAATACGATTCAGAATCAGAGGCTCGAAGAGCGCATCGTCCCAGTTGCGACGATTATAAACTGAAAGCCTGAAACCTGCCTGGGAGTTGAGCGTCATCGATGCCAGGTCGAGGTTTTTCTGCCAGGCTTCAGTCAGCTTATCGAAAGCCTGTTTGCGGATCGAGCGGTCTGAAGAACTCATTTTGGAATGCAGTTGCCCCAGCGATATCTCGGTGATTTTTCCATCCTGGTAAAACTCGACCGTTGAATCGCCGGCCATCTTGGTGTAGATATTGTTCCAGGCATGATAACCATTTACTTCAAGATCCAGTACCAGCGATTCCATTTTAGGATCCATCTTGAGACGGGCGATTTCGCGGCGTTCGTTCAGGTAGAACTCGACCGGCTTGACCTTTGGGTCGGAAACAAACTCCGCGAAGGCGGAATCATCCATCACCGCCAGAAGCGATTGAAGCGAGTTCTGCAGGTTCTGCCAGCGTGAATCGATCTCCTGCATATCGGCAATTATCTGAAAAGCCCGGTCATCCTTGACATCCTGGCTGGCCAGACAGCCGGCAAACGAGTAGGCCCGCAAAAACTGGGCATAAGCTTTTTGCAATTCGAGCGTCAGCTCCACCAGCTCGCCGGTCTTGAGATTGTCTTTTTTCTTTTCAGCCTGCTTGAATTTTTCGCTGAGACGGTCAATAAACTGCCTGAGGTTTTCTCTGTATTGCTTGTATTCGCGGGAATCCGAACCTCCGGGAAAGATCGGTTCGAGGTCCCAGCGTGGTGCAGTCTGGTTTGCGGTAGTATCGGTCATTATATTCCTCACAATCTGCGCGGGATGTGTTAACTACAAAAAAGGGAGAAACTCGGTCACCCTCATCTCTCCCCTCATAATTTCGAAATTCCGACTGTTAAAAATCTTCCAGATTGCTGAACTCAGCATCCTCGAGATAAGTCTTGGGCTTGTTCAAAAAGTGCATGACATTTTCGATAATGGCCCAGTGCTTATGCTCCTCGTCAGCAATCTTGTTAAGAAGCGCGCGGGCCTGGTCGTCATTTACTTCCTTGGCTTTGTCGCGATAGAAATCCTCGCTTTTCTTCTCGACATCCTGGGCATGGCGCCAGACGTCCATCACATTACCATCAAAAGAATATTCGCCTTTTTCGTTCTTCATCTGTTCAAAAACATTTTTAGTAGTCGTCACCATCTGGGTATCCTGGCCGGACAGTTCGCCCAGGCGGTCGGCGTTTCTTTCCTTGAGGGATTTGAAGATATTGTAATGCTTGATTTCATCTTCGGCCAGTCCCTCGAGGATCTTCTTCAAAGCCGGGACATCGGTTTCGGAGGCCATTTTCTCGTAATACTCGCGACCGTCCTGTTCCATTTTCATAGCATAATCAAAAATTTCTTCCATTGTATTTTCCTTTCCTCGATTTCAGTTTATAACTAAAACAGAAAATCTTTTTCCATGTTTCAAGTAATCCGGCAAAATAATAAAATACAGCCCCTCCCGCAAGCGGTTATAAATCCATTTTCAACTTAATCATTAGCTTTCAAGGCTTCTGCTGTACAACAGTATGGTCAATAGGGCTGTATACCTGCCACTGTCGAGATTTCCTTGAATCATTTCCACCAGGTGATCGCAATCAAGACATTCCCTGAGAACAGGACTCGATCTCGCAATTTCGAGCACATCGTTGTGAAAACCAGGCCGAAAGCCTGTTTTATAGTGAGCGGGGTGCAATATTGTTTTTGCGATCCGCAAGAGAGCGGGATGATTTTGAAGCCAGGCTTTGGCATTGATCTTAAACACTGCCTTGAGACTGTTAACATTAGCATTCAAATCAGCATAAGGAATGTCCAAAAGACGTTTATCGAGCCTCTCAAGAAATTTTATCGAAAAAGCAAAATTGCGCTTGAACCTGTCAGGCAGGCGCAAGGCTTTGGCGATAAATGGCTGAGCTTCAAAAGGAGCCACTGTCCAGAAAAACAGGCGCGTGCGTTCCTCGCCCTCGAATAAAAAGCTTATTCGGCGGTCAAATATTTCGTAGTGATAATTTTTGTCATTCCATGTATCTCCGGGATAGCTACCGAGGATTTCCAAAATATGTGACTTTAACTGGTCCGGACTGATATTAAGCAGTGCTTCGATTTCTTCCGGATTAAAATAGCTCGAGCGAGTGATATACTTATACAGGTCGTTTTCGTTTCTGATTCTATGAGATATGCGGTAAGGAGTTTTAATAAACGCACCACCATCGCCGGTATAGAAGTTCGCGCCCCAACCGCTGTGGCTGAGCATCTCCCGATACAATTGTAATGCCACGGCCATCCCGCAATCGTTCAACCCGGAACGTGACTCAACCAGCATTCGGTAATCTTCAAGAGCGGGAGGATTCAGAACCCAGCTGATAAATTCCCGCTGGTATAAAGCAGCTACGCGGGCGGCTGTTTCAACATCGTGGAGATTCTCACGACTGTGGTTGATAGTAGAGACAGCCTTGTAGTCGACATTGAGTTTTTCCAGCGCGCCCATCACGCATCTCGAATCGAGCCCACCGGACATACCCAAAAGAGAAATATGCCGGTTTTTATGTCTCTCTCTGTTTTCAGAAGCTTCCAGAAACAGCTCAACCAGATCCTCGACATTGCGGTCGATTGAGCGGCCAAAATCGCTTTCGGAGAGATCCCAGCTTGTGTAACGTCTAAATTCTGGTACCCGGCCAGCCCGGTTTCTGCAATATACCCCATGAGGCAGGTGCTGAACACCAGACAGGTGGGTTTTACCGCCGAGCGTGAATTTGAACATCAGAAATTCTGCCAGGGCGTAACTGTCCAGATCACGGATGGATTTTGTTTTTTGGATGAAGCGAATGTCACGCGATACAACCAGGCTGTCATCATCACGATACTGGTATAACAGCAATTTACCGAAAGAATCATTGATTATCAGGAAGTGGCTATTGGCGGGATCAATTGCAACCAGGTTGAAATCACCATCGCATAGTAACAGCTTACTGTCAAGGTACGAACTGAACTCAGAATCAGGCAGTCCACCCTTCAATCCGCAAGTTGCGATATCTTGAACGAATCTTCCGAGCCGGCATTCATCGCGGTCGTATATCTTTCCTTCGAGGAAAATCTTAAGGCCGTCAGCTTCAAAAGTAAACAATGGATACCCATCATAGGCGCAGTACATCAGGCGCAACTTGTCGTCTGAAAACAATGAACTGGTTTTGTACTCCGCTAAAAACCTGACTGACTGCAGAGCGGAATCCAATGTTTTTTCCATCTGTGGATCAATTCCATGCGGGCTGTAATAGAAGGAAAAACCTGGCATCTGCATCCTCTCAAAGCGACCTGACTCGAAAAGCTACTTTACATAAGAGGATTTGTCAATCTAAGAATTCCGGACGGCGTATATAAAAAAAGCCCCGCAAGTCGTGCGGGGCCTTAATCTATTTAAGCAGTGCAGAACGGTTTAGTACATACCGCCCATGCCACCGCCCATGCCGCCCATACCACCGGGCATACCTTCAGGCATTCCGCCGTCTTTGTTCTTTTCCGGCTTATCGGCGATGATCGCTTCAGTGGTAAGCAGAAGCGAGGAGATCGAAGCGGCATTCTCCAGAGCGATACGAGCCACCTTGGTCGGATCGATAACGCCGTCCTCGAGCATATCGACATACTTGTCGGACTGTGCGTTATAACCGTGGGTAGCGTCCATCTCGCGCACCTTGTTGATCACGATCGAACCATCCACACCCGCGTTCTCGGCGATCAGGCGGATCGGGGCTTCCAGCGCACGACGGATAATACTGACACCGATAGCTTCATCACCTTCAGCATTAACACTCTCGAGTGCCTTGATAGCGCGCAAAAATGAAACGCCGCCACCGGGGATGATACCTTCTTCAACAGCCGCACGGGTCGCGTGCAGGGCATCCTCAACACGAGCCTTCTTCTCCTTCATCTCGGTCTCGGTCGCGGCGCCGACATTGATAACCGCCACACCGCCGGCCAGCTTGGCCAGGCGTTCCTGCAGTTTCTCACGGTCATAATCAGAAGTCGTATCCTCGATCTGCTTTTTGATCTGCTGGATACGAGCCTTGATATCCTCAGTGTTGCCACCACCCTCAACTATGGTGGTGTTATCCTTGTCCATTGTGACCTTGCGGGCGGTACCCAGGTCGGAGACAACTGTATTTTCGAGTTTGAAACCGAGCTCTTCAGAAATGACCTTTCCACCGGTCAAAACAGCGATATCTTCCAGCATCGCCTTGCGACGATCGCCAAATCCAGGAGCCTTGACAGCCGCGATCTTGAGGGTACCGCGCAGTTTGTTGACCACCAGAGTAGCCAGAGCTTCGCCCTCGATATCCTCGGAGATAATTACCAGCGGTTTGCCCATCTGGGCGACTTTCTCCAGGATCGGAAGAAGATCTTTCATGGTCGAGATCTTCTTGTCATGGATCAAAATCATCGGATCTTCAAGATTGGTCTCCATGGTATCCGGATCGGTGATGAAATACGGGGAGAGGTAACCACGGTCGAACTGCATACCTTCGACCACGGTCAGTTCTGTTTCGGTACCCTTGGCCTCTTCGACGGTGATAACGCCGTCCTTGCCGACTTTTTCCATCGCCTCGGCAATCAGGTCGCCGATCAGACGATCGTTGTTGGCCGAAATAGTACCTACATTGGAAATCTCATTTTTGCCGGAAACCGGACGGGACAGCTTCTGGAGCTCAGCGACCACGGTCTTGACACCCAGGTCGACACCCTTCTTGAGAGACATCGGATTGGCACCGGCAGTAACATTTTTGATACCTTCACGGAAAATAGCCTGCGCCATCACAGTCGCGGTGGTGGTACCATCACCGGCGATATCGGAAGTCTTGGATGCGACTTCCTTGACCATCTGGGCACCCATGTTTTCAAAGATATCTTCCAGTTCAATCTCTTTGGCCACAGTGACACCGTCTTTGGTGATCGTCGGAGAACCAAATTTCTTGTCGATCACGACATTGCGACCGCGCGGGCCGAGCGTCACCTTGACAGCGTTGGCCAGCTTGTCCACGCCCTTTTTGAGCTGGTCACGAGCCTGAGTATTATATTCAATCAGCTTAGCCATTGTGAATACTCCTTTGGTTAGTCATTGATAATTGCCAGAATATCAGATTCACGCATGATCAGAAGTTCCTTATCGTCGACAGTCACCTCGGTACCTGAATACTTGCCATACAGGATCTTGTTGTCGACTGCAACTTCCAGATCAACTTTCTTGCCATCCTCAGCCACACGGCCGGGGCCGACCGCCACGATTTTTCCCTGCTGGGGACGTTCCTTGGCGGTATCAGGAATGATAATCCCACCTTTTTTTACCTCAGGAGCCTCGATCGGCTCGACCAAAACTCTGTCAGCAAGCGGCTGAATGTTCATCTAAACCTCCTTAGTACATACGCTTATG